>PLKM01000011.1:0-23629 GCA_003141095.1 Acidimicrobiaceae bacterium
CACCTCCACGATCATCAAAAGCCCGCACCTATGGTGCGGGCTTTTGAACTACAGATCCAATCAGAGCGAACCGCGATTCCCAGCACCTTCACCAAAATACCGTCGGCAAGGACCTTTAACGCAGGCCTGACGTTGCAAGCGTGGCCGTAGATCGACGCACACTTGCTCGGCGAACACAATCGGGCGATGACGCAATGCATTGTCGTAGTGCTCTCGAGGTCGCCAAAAGGACGACGAGCGCTTCGCGTTCTGCCTAGTCTTCGTAGTGTGGCTGCGTTGTACGAAAGCTGGAGCGTCGCTCCTCTTCGATGAACTCACGAGCGACGAAGCCGAACCGCGTGCGATCGTAGAACGTCAGACCACTGAGCGGCGGCGAGTAGGCGTGAATGCTCACCGCCGGATCCCCCGACTCGAACACCACGTCGTGCACGTAGTCGGTGCCGAACGATCCGCACTCGCCCACCTCGAAACTCGCCGAGTCCGTACCGACACTGTCAGCGGCGCGGTGGCTTTCAAGCAGTGAACCGGCCGTGACCCGGAAGGCTCCCGAGGATCCGCCATGGTCGTGCCAATCGGAAGACTGGTCCTTCTCCCACGTCAGCAACTTCACCTCGAAACTCGGCGTTCTATAGAGCAAGAGCCACCAGCGGCTCTCCTCGTCCGCCACAATAAGGTCCTCGTAGAGTTCACGCCGCTCCGCCACGGCATGAACAACTTTCTCGAGTTGCTCGGGACTAAGACGACCGTCTGGCAGTTTGAGGCTTTCAACCAGCTTGTGCAGCTGTTCTGCGCGGTCGTGCGGTGCTTCACTAACTCGTTCTGCAAACTTCAGCGACATTCCGGCTCCTTCTTTTCGTATTAACTACTATTTCTATAGATTAAGTAGTTAATACCCGAATGTCAAGGAACCCGGAACTTTCTTACCCTTTTCCAAGGAACCATGAAAACCGGGGCACAACTCTGCCGCCGTCAGCAAAGTTGTGCCCGCTGGTTTGCCTGATGCAAATGAAGTTGCATGTCACTCGTTGACGTTCCCCTCGGACCTAGTGGATGAGAACCTTGAGCGCATCGTGCTTCGCCGCATTACCAAAGACCTCGTACGCCTCAAGTATCTGATCGAACGAAAATTCGTGGGTGACGAACTTCTCGGCGGGCAACTTGTGTTCAGCCACGAGCTTGAGCAGCATGCCCAAGGTGTTCGTATTCACCAGACCCATCGAGATATCAATGTTCTTGATCCAAAGCTCGTTCAACGCAAGTTCCACGGGCTTGCCGTGCACGCCGATATTGGCGACGCTGCCGCCAGGGCGGACGATTTCGGTCGCCATTGTAAAGGTCTGGGGAACACCGACAGCCTCAATCGCAACGTCAACGCCAAGACCGTCGGTCAGTGCGAGTACCTGGTCCTTCCAGTCCGCGTCACCCGAATTGACCGTGTCGGTGGCGCCGAAGTCCGACGCCCGCTTCAGTCGAGCGTTGTCGAGGTCGATCGCGATGACCTTCGACGGACCGTAAAGTCGTGACGTCATCACGGCGGACAGTCCGACTGGCCCCGATCCGATCACGGCCACCACGTCGCCCGGCTTCACGTCGCCGTACTGCACGCCGATCTCGAACCCAGTCGGAAGAATATCCGACAGCAAGATGCCCTCGGAGTCGGTCATCCCCTCGGGGATCTTATAGACCGAGTTTTCCGCGAAGGGAACCCGCACGTACTCCGCCTGTGTTCCGTCGATCATGTAGCCAAAGATCCAACCGATACCGGCGATGCCTTCTGGATCGAGGCAGTGGCTGAAGAGGCCCTGGCGACAGTTCGAACACCGTCCACAGGAACTAACGCAGGAAAGGATGACCCGGTCGCCGATGGCAAGCTGCGTGACCCCAGCGCCGATCTCGGTGATTACCCCAATCCCCTCATGTCCGAGAATCCGGCCAATTTCCACCTCGGGGACATCGCCTTTGAGGATATGGAGATCAGTGCCGCAGATCGTCGTCGCCACCATCTTCACGATCACGTCGGTTGACTTCACGATCACCGGATCGGGAACCTCTTCCCAACTCTTCTCACCGGGACCTTTATATACGAGCGCCTTCATGACCTACCTCCGCTAATTTCCTTTTCGAGAGGCACTTTGCCAGTCGCGGAACCGAAGTCGACCTAACGCCAGACATTTCGGCCCTCAATATCAAACCTAGCCACCAGGTAACCCGCGCCAATAGGGTCTGAAGTCACCTTGGCGTGCTGCGGTCCGCCACCAAGTAACTCCGGCGACGTTCGCTTCAGGGTTGCACACTCAAGCGACCGGATTGCACCGCAAACTGGCTCTTCAGCGTTCGACTCCGCATAACGGCCCACCACAACGAGACGACCACCAGTGCCTCGAGCAGTCCAGCGGGCCATCCCCAAGCACTGCCGCGAATGATCGTAAAGATAATGATGACAGCCAGTTCGAAGGCAATCACCGCGATGCTCAGTACGGCATAAGGGCCGTATTCGAGCGCCGCTTGACTGATTCGTTCCGACGGGTGCATGTTCGTGTGCCAGAACGCGCCGAGGACCTCGCGCTTCTCTTGCCACGAGCAGCTCCGGTAGACATTTAATCTCACGCAAGTACGATAGTGACCCTCGTGAAGCCGCTCACCGCACGGTTTCACGAACTGTACGAAGTTACCGAGCAGAGCAGTGAGGGGCCGACCTCACCAGGATTTTCGTGAACCTCCGTCGTCCGACCGCTCAGCACGAGAGATTGGGAGATGAGGAGTATCGAAATTGAGTTCGAGCCCTTGGAAAGCTGCGCGTGGCCCTTGGTCGCTTTCGCGGGCCTTTCCAAGGATTCGTTACGGCGCCCCCTGACCCCCAGCGAACATGGTCCCGCAGCCTCTGGACCGAACTCGATCATTTTGTGCACCTGGCCCGAATCGAAGACGATTTCGAGAAAATGATCCGGGGCCATATTTCGACTCCCATGAATCCCGTCGCAACGCTGAGCGAGGCACAGGGTGAGATCCGGTCACGGACGCAGATCATGGCTGGCATTCACGCGATGAGCGACGCTGAGGCTCTCCTGCGAACCGTCGGATGGACGGGTGGGCGATCCGTGGCCCAGGCTCCTTGACCGGTGGCACAATCGGGCCCGTCATCAAGGTGAGCGCCGATCAGGGACGAATACGCCATGGCTGAATTCGCGACACGGCCTTCTCGAAGACCGATCATCCCCAGAGTGATGCGGAAGCGGTGGCACTCCGTGTGTCGAGGAGTTAGCCTTCGACCTTCAGGTCGAGAGCTGCGACAAATACGGCCGGGTCGTCCACCGTTACGATGAAGCGGCGTTTCCTGGTCAGAGTCAATTCCAGCGCTTCGCCTCGACGGGTCACCAGGGCCGCTCGTTTGAAGAGTTTGAGACTCCCGCGATAGCCCCAACCCCCCGTCTGCATAATCGACAGGTTCTCGGCGGAGGCCGACTCCAACTTGCCCGGGCCAAAGACCTGGCGCACGAAACCACCGGGACCGTAGAGGACTTCGAGGGTCCTCCCCTTTGGAGTGTCCACCACGCGGACCACAATTCGAAGAACCAATAAAAAGAACACGAACAAGATCAAGAGCACCGAATACGAAACGATCAAGGCCACGGTGGGCACCGCGTTCCCGTCGGACGTATTCGAGAAGATGACGCCAAAGTTGACGAACACGGCGAGTACGAGTCCCAAGACCACCGCCAAGCTTGCGGACCGCAGACGCTGCTCGACTAGTACCGGGCCGGAACTCATTGCGTCAGACTAGGCCAAGTGCGACTGAACCAGCTCGCGACACTCTACGTACGCGGGGCGACGATCTGGAGTTGACCGTCGCGCCGGCGCGCGCGCCAGCCCCGCCACTCGAAGGATTCCAGCGAATCGAGCCCGCCCGCCAGCAACTCCCTGGCCACCAGCCCCTTGACGGCTTTGGCAGCGTGGCCAACCGCGCGCGCGCCTTCGTGGTCCACGAAGGCAATCGTGACCACTTCGAGCGCACTCGCGAGCTCTTCAAGTTCAATCGCGGCTGCGTGCTCTTTGGGCAGCAGATTCACCACCGTGGCGCCCTTCAGTCGCTGAAGCAGCACCGGCGTGAGGTGCGCCCTCCAAAACGCCGCCACGTTGCCCACGGATGAAAGAGTGACATTCATCTTGAGCCGATAGTCCGCCACCGGGTCTTCCGCGCTCGCGATTCCGTAAAGACCCGAGGGCACGAAGATCCGCCGGCGTTGCGCAACATTCAGCCGCTCCGGTTCCAAATGGGACCAGACCACTCCGCTGTAGCGCTGCCACCCCGGGAGAATTGGCGCCCTGCCTTCCACGATCTCCCACGACGACTCGAGGGCTCGTTGAAGGAGCGGACCACGAACCTTCAATGTCCCTTCAAGCAGATCCTGTGATCCGGTCTCGAGCAGCTCACCCAGCGCGACAACCATCTGCTTTCGAGGCGTCGCCAAAGCCGCATCAAAGGAACCTCTTTTGGCCGCATTCCATCCCCCCGAATTTTTTGCTTCAGATGGAGGGAGCAGTACGAAGAGCGAGCCGGTCACGGCTCACACGGTACCGCCTACGTTCGGCTACGCCGCTCGCACCACGTCCGAATTGAGACCGAAGTGGCGAAGGAAGTGGCGAACCTTGATGACCTGATCCTCGGTGAGGTCACGGGTGCGGGTCGAGCCGAACGAGATGGTGTCACCCTCAATGGTCACTGCCCAGTTCCCTCGATGCGTCTCGTGGACTTCACCAAAGCGGGCGAGCAACGAACAAACGTCGTGCCATTGGATGTTGTGATTGAGCGGGTGATTGAAAAGTTTTTGGGCGGTGATGCGGTGGTGGTGATCCAACTTGATCGACATAACTAACCCCCTTGGCGAGGGCTGAGGTTTTCCGCCCTCACCAGAACTCTGCACCCTCTAGGGGGCAATGTCAAGGAGTGCCACAAGTTCCGCGTGCTCGGTCATCGGAAACAGGTCAAATACCCTCAAGTCGGTCAATGTGAAGCCTCCGGCGATAAAGGCCTTTAGGTCCCGCGAGAGGGTCGCGGCGTCGCACGACACGTAGACGAGACGTCGAGGAGCCCGACGAAGAATGGCGTCGACGACACCCTTGGCCAGCCCGCCCCTCGGCGGGTCGAGCACGACCACGTCGCCATCACCGACCGAGTCGTTGATGGCCCGCGGACTCACGGACCATTCGCGCACCTTCAGGTGACGAAGACCATCACCGTTTTGGCGCGCGTCGCGAACTGCGTAGGGCGATGACTCCACTGCGGTGACCCGACCGCCCGGGCCGACAATCTTGGCCAAGGGGATCGCGAAGAGGCCAACGCCGCTGAAGAGGTCCGCGACATGGTCGCCGGCCTTCACGTCGGCGAATGACAGCACCGCATCCAGCAACAGTTCAGGTGCCGAGTGATGGGACTGCCAGAACGAACGCGGTGAGACCGAGAAGTAGTGACCCTGCACCGAGACCCGTGACTGGGTCGAGGGCTCCAATGGCTCGCCGTAGAACGAACAGAGTTCGTACATTGTTCCACGATGGGTCTCGCGTCGAACCACCGCAAACGGCTCGCCGCCACCGATGGCTCGAAGTTCCACTTCCTCGGCCCCGTCCCACGATGTGCCAAACGCCGGCTTGAACGCTTCGTTAGAAATCCAGCACGAATCAATCGCGACCAGATCGTGGGATCGGGCCCCGCGCAGGCAAAGTTGCCCCTCCTCATTCACAGCGCAACGCAGTCGAGTGCGGGATCCCTTAGCACCGGACGGGGGCTGGGTGACGGTCACCTCGCGTTCAACGCCGGCGATGCGCTTCAAGTGCTCTTGGATCAACGAGATCTTCCACGACGACTGGGCTGCGGGTGAGGCGTGTTGCAGGTCACACCCGCCACAACCTCCGGGATGCGCGTAGCCGCAAGGGGCGACGACCCTTTCCGGGCTGGGTTCGATGACCTCCACGGCGTCGCCTCGCGAGAAATTGGCCGTGGTTTCAGTGATGTCAACACGCACCAACTCGCCCGGAAGGCTGTGGCGCACGAAGATCACCCGGCCGTCTGCAAGGCGACCAACTCCCCCGCCGGTGGCGGGGCGTTCGATACGAACTGGGGTCTCGTACAGGGAAACAGACTCACTACTCACCTCTGCAGCCTACTTAAGTCGGCGAAGAAGCCCCTGAGACAGCGAAACCTGCCCCACCGGTGACTAACTCTCGCAAGACGGCAACCACGGTAGTCGGCTGGCCTTCACTTGAAAGGCGCAACGGATCCATCGGCATCGGGCCAGCGACGATCTCGATTAACCAATCGCGTGTGTCAAGAAGAGATCAACGAGCACGGCCGCACGTTTGCGCGCGGCGGGAGTCTCTAGAGCAGTCTGGGCAAGCAGTTCATCAGGGTCCACTCCGAATTCGCGAGCGAATTCCAGGTCACCCGAGAACCACTCTCGAAGTTGCACGTCGTCGATTTCTGGATGGAACTGCACACCCACGTTCCTGCCTATGGCGAAGGCCTGTACGGCTCGCGGTGAGCTCGCCCACAGTTCTGCCTCCTTCGGCAACAAGCATCGATCGAAATGGAACTCGAACCAAGGTCCGGGCGCGATAGGCGATCCGTTGCGAGCCTGCACTTCGTACCAGCCAATCTCTGGTTCGTGGGAAGGCTCGACGACACCACCATGAAATTGGCAGAGCGCCTGAGCGCCGAAACAGATGCCGAAGATTGGTATTTCGAGCCGCGAGGCGTCGGCGATGAGTCCGAGTTCGCGGCCAAACCACGCGGCTTCGATATCGATGTCGTAGACCGCGCTCTTCGAACCCAGAATCACCAGCACGTCATAGCCTTCGACAGTGGGTGTGGGACTCAACTCATCCATCATCGCGACGTCCAACCCGTAGCCGCGGGCCGCAAACGCCTCACCGATGAGTCCGGGGCTGTCTTCAAAATGATGTCGGAGAAAAAGGGCGCGCGCCATTACTTCATCGACTCTACAAAATTGTGCCGGTTTGAGCGAAGCACCACGTTACCTACCAACGTCAGCGACGTCCCTTGGCACGAAGAGCTCGCCTGAAGGCGACGGCTCGAGTTGCTACCCGTTGGGCAGAGACCAGCCCATTGATTGGGCGATCTCCTTGCACGTGGGACAGATTGGATACTTCTGAGGGTCCCGACCGGGTACCCACAATTTGCCGCAGAGCGCCTTGACCGGAGTCGCATTGATCATCCCGCCCACCACCGAATTGTCCAGTGGTACAAACTCTCCGTTCTTCGGGGTATAGCCCTCGAGAACAATGTGGGTGAATCTCTCGTGATCTCCCTCGTCCAGCTTGGGCGTCGAGATGACCAGGAGTTCGGTGTCGACCTGAGTGCTCACGGTTAAAACCCTACCCAACTAGGTAGTGTCAAGGTGTCATGAAACGACGGCGACGCCCCACCCCCTCCACGAAGCCACTCGGTCGCGTCGCGTCGCACTTCACTCGAGAAGGCACGCCCAAGAATCCGTATCGAACTGAATCCGAGGCAAAGAGCGCGGCTCAACTTGCGTGGACCCTCAATGGGGTGGATCTCAACGCCTATCGATGCGACTACTGCTTTCAGTGGCACATTGGCAAGCGCTTTCGCGACGATTAGCGAAACCTCGAGAAAAGGGGCAATATGGAGGGACTTGAAACGAAAGGTTCCACATGTCGGTCCAGGCGTACATCTTGATTCAGTCCGAAATCGGTTCGAGCGAAGCCGTCGTACTCGCCACGCGCGCCGTTCCCGGCGTGGTTGAGGCCTTTGAAGTCACTGGTCCCTACGACGTGATTGTTCGCTGTGGTGCGGAGAGTGTGGATGACCTTGGCAAGTTCATCGTGGGAGCCATTCAGCGCGTTCCAGGTATCACCCGCACCCTGACCTGCCCTGTCGTGAATATCTAACCGAAGGCTCCATCAGCCTTGAGCGCCTTTTGGCGCTCCACATCTATGCCCCAACTGCTGAGCCCCTCACGCGTGCCCGAGCCAGCGCTATGCGGTTCGATCCGAATCTCGCTGGGTGTCTTCGAAAATCGTGGCGCGGGCTGAGGTTGCAACGGTCCCACCAGGCTAAACACGTTCCGCTCGGTGTTGTACGGGTGCACGGCGGCTTCGCGTGGTGAGAGCACCGGGGTCACGCAAGCATCGACGCCGATGAATATATCCGTCCACTCATCACGGGTTTTGCTCTTAAAGATACCCGCGAACCGCTCCTTCGTCTCCGCCCATTTGGCCCGCTCCATCTGGGGTGGCAGTTCGTCGGACGCGAGACCGAGACCTTCCAGGAGTTGCTCGTAAAACTTGGACTCTATGGCTCCAACGGCGATGAATTGCCGGTCTTTCGTCTCATACACCTCGTAAAAAGGTGCGCCAGTGTCGAGGAGATTGACGCCTCTCTCTTCGTGCCAAACTCCAACATTCATGAACGAATGCGTCATTGCGAGCATCGAGGCCGAGCCGTCGACCATCGCGGCATCGACCACCTGGCCCTCTCCGGACGTCCGGGCCGAAAGAACCGCTGACACCACCCCAAGCGCGAGAAAGAGCGAACCGCCTCCGAAGTCGCCCACGAGGTTCAACGGCGGCACTGGCCTTTCGCCCTCGCGTCCCACTGGCCAGAGGGCGCCCGAGATGGCGATGTAGTTGATATCGTGTCCCGCCCTCTGCGAGAGGGGGCCACGCTGGCCGTATCCCGTCATGCGCCCGTACACGAGGCGCGGATTCCTCCGCCACACGTCGTCAGGACCTAGCCCCAGGCGTTCGGTAACGCCGGGGCGAAATCCCTCGATCAGAACGTCCGCCTGTTCGCACAACTCCAGCACCAGATCCCGGCCGGCGTCGTTCTTGAGATCTACCGCCACCGAGTAGCGCGATCGATTGAGCAAGTCCCACGAAAGAGTTCGTTCGCTGGACGAATCGCCTCGTTCCAATCGAAGGACGTCCGCACCCATGTCGGCGAGGAGCATGCAGGCGTACGGGCCGGGTCCAATTCCCGCCAACTCAAGTACCTTTATTCCGTCAAGTGGTCCGCTCACAAAGTCAGTGTATGTTCACACGTCGCTCTCGAGTGACTAGTCCCACCAGAGGTCGTGACCGAGGACGCCCTTGCCAATCAGGCCCAACTGGACCTGACTCGTGCCTTCGACAATGGTGAGTTGGCGGGCGTCACGGTAATAGAGCTCCGTGGGGTGCTCTTCCATATAACCAGCGGCCCCGAGCATCTGGACTGCCAGTCCCGACGCCTTCACCGCGACCTCTGACGCGTAGTACTTGCACATCGAAAGCATCGGCACGTACTCTTTGGAAAACTTGCCCTGATCCGCCAGCCACGCCGCGCGGTAGGTCAAAAGTCGAGCCGCTTCGATTTCGGTCGCGCACTTCGCGATTTCCCATTGGATGCCCTGGAACTCAGCGATCGTCTTTCCAAAGGCCGGTCGATTCTTCACGTACTCGGTTGCGTACATCAAGGCACCTTCGGCGAGACCAATCCCACGTGCAGCGACGATCGGACGCATGGCGTTAAGCGATTGCATTATCAAGCTGAAACTTCCGCCCAGAACATTGTTGGGCGCGACCTTCACGTTGTCGAAGTGAATCTCTGCGGTGTCAATGCCCTTCACGCCCATTTTCTTATCCACGCGAGGTCGCGAAACTCCAGGGGTGTCGCCGTCGACGATGAATCCACAGATATCCGAGTGGAGACGAGACGTGGGATCGCCAAGTTTCGCGAACACGATGAACCAGTCGGCCTGCATACCACCACTGATCCAGCATTTCGTGCCGTTCAAGATGTAGCCGTCCTTGACGTCCGGGTCTTCGGCGGCCCGAGTCTGCATGCCCGCCACATCCGATCCAGCGCCCGGCTCGGAAAGGCAGAACGCCGACCGACGAGTTCCATTGGCGATGCCCGGTAAGTACCGCTGCTTCTGCTCTTCGGTGCCCGCGATCATGATTGGACCCGTCGGGAGCCGCGTGAGCAGCAACATGAGACCGAGTACGTTCGAATACTTCGTTACCTCTTCGATCGCGAGGGCGAGCCCCATGATGCCCGCACCCGAGCCGCCGTATTCCTCGGGAATACAGAGCCCCAGCAGGTCCGCCTTTTTGAATTCATCAAAGATGTCTTGGGGGTATTCACTGGTCGTGTCAATCTCGCGAGCGCGAGGTTTGATTTTGTCTTGGGCAAGTCGCCGGACGGTCTCTTGGAGACCGCGAAGCTCTTCTGATAGTTCGAAATCCATACCATTCAAGTTAGCCGTGGCGGTGTGCCAACATTGGCAAATGGCACATTTCCAGCGCGACGAGTCAATCGTCACGATGAAGGCTTCCTCCTACGATCTAGTCGTCATCGGCGCCGGGATGACCGGAGCGGGGGCGGCCCTCGACGCCGCGTCACGGGGATTGAAGGTTGCCCTGATCGATTCGGGCGATATTGCGTCGGGTACCAGTTCCAAGTCATCCAAAATGGTCCATGGTGGACTTCGCTACCTCCAGCAAAAGGAGTTCCGACTGGTCTACGAGAACCTGCGCGAACGTCAGCGCCTCTTGGAGAATGCGCCGTTCCTCGTACGACCTCTTCCATTCCTGGTGCCCCTCTTCGGCAAGGACGGAGTGGCCTCCAAAGCCCTGGTGAAGGGCTATTCCACGGCCCTGCGCATCTATGACGTCACCGGAGGCTGGCGCATCGGAACTCGCTACCGCCGGATCACGCGTGACGAAGCGCTCCGTCACCTGCCGACCTTGAAGACTGAGCACCTCGTCGCGGGATTTCTCTACATGGACGCGCGCGGCGACGACGCGCGCGTGGCGCTGACGCTGGCTCGCACCGCGGCCCTCGATTTTGGCGCGGACGTGGCGAACTACGTGCGCGCCCTCGACATTTCTCACGCGGCGGACGGACGTGTCGACGGGGTGATCTGTCGCAACGAACTTGATGAGTCGACGTTCACCATCCGGACAAGAACGGTCGTCAACGCGACGGGCGTTTGGGCCGACAGCGTCTTCACCATGGCCGAGCACGACATCTCCCATCGAATCACTCCGGCGAAGGGGGTTCATCTCTCCGTGCCTCGTGGTCGCCTGCCAGCCGACGTGGCGGCGGTGCTCACCGTGCCGGGCGACCGTCGAAGCATCTTCGTTGTCCCATTCGAGGACGCGCCCTACACCTTCATCGGAACGACCGATACCGCGTACGAGGGAAACTTGGACAGTGCGAACTGCACTCCCGAGGACGTGAGCTATCTGCTCAACGCCGTGAACGCCTGGACGTCGTCCGACCTCTCGTCGAGTGACATCACTGGCGTATGGGCGGGACTTCGCCCGCTACTCGCTCCAAAACAGGGCGCCCACCTCAGCGAACGGACCGCCGACCTCTCACGACGTCACCAGGTGACGGACTCTAAGGACGGGGTGGTGCACATCACCGGAGGCAAATGGACGACGTACCGCCAGATGGCCGAGGACACCGTCGACGCGCTGAGACCCTACTTCAAGGACCTCAAAAGGGTTCGCACGAAGAATCTGCGCCTGCATGGCGTCAGCTCATGGCGGCCGCGAACGGAACTTGAGAGGCACCTCTATCAACGCTTCGGTAACGACGCGGGCGAAGTCCTCGCACTGATTGCAGCCAACCCCGGACTCGGTGAGACCTCGATCGTGGGCCAGCCTTACGTGGGAGCGGAGTTCATCTACTGCGCCCAACGAGAAATGGCGACTTCGCTCGAAGACCTGCTCACCCGTCGTACCCGCGCCCATCTGCACGACGCACGCGCCACGCTTCGCGCGGCGCACGCAATCGCGGCGCTGGTCGCTCCGACACTCGGTTGGAGCGACCACGAGTGCACGTTGCAGGTAAGTGCCTATCGAGTGCTCGTGCAGAGAGAACTCTCTGGCGCCGGGCTCACTCTCTAAAGTGCAACTGTGACCCAACCAACCATGCCCAACGACTACCCCGCGCGATCATTCAGCGGCGAAGTTCCGGATACCGCCCCGCGCACTCTGTTGGCCAAGCTCGACGGACTCGGCGTGTCGTACGACGTCTCGGTGACCGGTCGCGCCGCGCACGGGCGCGACTGGTGGCCCCTCTCGATCACCGACGTGGCGAGCGGCCGCGTGCCCCACTGGCCCGGCGTGGTCGTGAGTCCTCGCACGACGAATGAGGTCAGCGCCATCCTCAAGCTTGCGAGCGAGCAAAGGATCGCGGTGACCGCGCAGGGAGGACGCTCGGGTGTCGGGGGTGGCGCGGTCGCTCCCACCGGCGCCATCGCGCTCGACCTGACCGGGCTTGATCGAATCGAGTCGATTGACACCATCTCGGGCACCGTCAAGGTCGAGGCGGGAACGTTCGGTCCCGAACTCGAGACGTTCGTCCAAGAGCGCGGTTGGACGGTGGGGCACTTCCCTCAATCCTTCGATCTGGCCACGGTGGGCGGATGGATCGCGTGTCGCGGAGCCGGCCAGTACTCGAACCGCTACGGGAAGATCGAAGACATTGTCCGCGGGCTCACGGTCGTGCTCGCCAACGGCGAGATCGTGGAACTCGGAGGGCGCGGCCCTCGTCAAGCGGTGGGGCCCGACCTGATGCAGCTCTTCATTGGTTGCGAAGGAACGTTGGGGGTCATCACCGAAGCCACGCTGGCCATGCATCCGGTCGCCCCTTGCGCACAGCGCGCGGCGTACGAGTTCATCTCGTTCGCCGAGGGCCTCGAGGCTTGTCGGCGGATCATGCAGCGAGACGCCCGCCCGGCGGTGCTGCGCCTCTACGACGAGACCGAGTCACTGCGCAACTTTGAGGTTCCCCAGTGTGCCCTCATAGTGCTCGACGAGGGCGACCCGCTCCTCGTGAAGGCGACCATGGAGATAGTGCGCGAGGAGTGCCGCGAAGCAACCGTGCTCGATCCAGCGCTCGTTGAACAGTGGATCGCCCACCGCAATGACGTGAGTGCGCTCGCCCCGCTCTGGGAACACGGCATCGTTGTTGACACCATGGAGGTGGCCGGACCGTGGGCGACGCTTCAGGTAATGCACGAGAAGGTGACGGCGGCACTGAAGAGCATCGATGGCGTGGTGGTGGCGTCGGTGCATCAGTCGCACGCCTACCTTGACGGCGCCTGTCTCTACTTCACCTTCGCCGGAAAACCCGAGGGAGACTACACGGCCTTTTATCGCCGGGCATGGGACGAGGCCTCCAGGGCCGTCCTCGGGTGCGGCGGCACTTTAAGCCACCACCACGGGATAGGAAGAAACCGCGCCCGCTTCGTCGCCGAAGCCCTGGGAAGCGCTTACCCGCTGCTGGTCTCGCTCAAGGCCATGTTGGATCCGTTGGATATTCTCAATCCCGGCGCTCTCGGTATCGGGGGCGAACCATGGTAAAAGCGCTCGCGATCGACGTCGGCACCACCTCGATTCGAACGGCGCTCGTTGACGGCGCCGGTGGTCTCTCGCACGCTCATTTTCAAGCCCTCAGCATCGCGACACCGAACCCCGGAGAAGTTGAACTCGACGCGCTCGAAATCGCCAGTATCGCCCTCGATCTCGCCCGTCGAACACTGGCCGATGGCGGCGACTGCGACGTGGTGGGCATTACGAACCAGCGAGCCACAACGATTGTGTTCGACCCCGAGACCGGTCAACCGGTCGGGCCGGCCCTGGGTTGGCAGGATCTGCGCACGGTCATTGACTGTCTGCTTCTTCAAGGTGAGGGACTCCGATTGGCTCCCAATCAGTCGGCAACGAAAGCTCAGTGGCTCGTGAAGCAGTCGGGCCGTCCGGCCAGGGAACTCAAGTTCGCCACCATCGAGACCTGGATTGCCTGGCACCTCACCGAGGGCAGTTCGCACGTGACCGATCGTTCAAACGCCGGCGTCAATGGACTGGTGACGATTGGGGTCGACGACTGGGACCAGCACGCGATTGACGTTCTCGGCCTCGATGTCGCGATGATGCCCCGCATCGTCGACACCATGGGTGTCCACGGTCTTGCGAGTGCCCTGCCGGGCTCTCCGCCAATTACCGCCCTCGTTGGGGATCAGCCCTCCTCGCTCTTTGGTCAGTGCTGCATCACCAAGGGGGTAAAAATCACCTTCGGAACTGGTGCCATGCTCGACATGGTCCACGGCGAGCATGGCCCCGCGACGATGACCCGATTCCCCTCGGGGTGCTTCCCCATCGTCGCTCGAAGCCAGCACGGCAAAATCGTATGGGGCATCGAAGCGATCGTCCTCGCCGCGGGGTCGTGCATTGAGTGGCTACGAGACGACCTCGGTTTCATCACCGATCCCGCCGACTCCGAGGTGCTGGCCACGTCGGTCCCCACCAGCGACGGCGTCTGGTTCGTGCCAGCTCTGTCGGGGCTGGGAACCCCCCAATGGGACTTCGGCGCTCGTTCTGGTTTCTTCGGACTGACCAGAGGGTCCACGAAGGCCCACATGGTTCGCGCCGTTCTCGAAGGCATTGCCCAGCGCGGCGCGGATCTCATTGAAGCGGCCCAAGTCGAAACCGGTGCCGCAATCGATGAGATTCGCGTGGATGGAGGCATGACCGCGAACAAGTTCCTCGTACAGTCGCTGGCCGATTTCACGGGACTTCGCGTGACCGTGTCTCCCGAACAGGAGGCCACCACGCGCGGGGCGGGCCTTATGGCTCTGGTCAGCGCCGGCCACCTGAGCCTCGACGACGTGGAGAGTCTTTGGTCGCCGGTCGAGGTCTTCGCGCCCCAGCTCGGTGACCCGGAGCGTCGAGCCATCCGATCCCAGTGGACGTCAATGGTGCAACGGGTTGAAAAGACAATCCCCGAGCTGAGTTCTGTGCAGTTCTAACTCGCCCACGGCGCTCGAGCGATCGCTTCATCGAGCGAGGTGGGCTCTTCGAGCAGCGACTTGGAGAGCATCAACCCCCGAGGTTTGCTCAGCGCGACGACGCCGGTGACGGTGCCACCTCGCGAGAAGAGCGCGACCCATTTTCCCTCATCGATCGAACCGCTGACCCGCGTCACCGTGTCATCGGGCCTCGCGTGACCCAGCATCTGGATCTTCTTCCCGTACTGGTCCGACCAAAAATACGGCACCATCAACGCGCTGGGCGACTCGCCCGTCATCCAGTAGTGCGCCAAATGCGCGGCGTGATCGTTCGCGACTTGCCAGTGTTCAATTCGCACGAGTTCGGTACCGGACGTGCTCTTCCAGCTGAAGCGCGCAACGTCGCCAATAGCGCCGACACGCTCGGTGGCGAGGAGATTCTCATCGACGACGACGCCGTTGTCAATCGTCAGTCCCGAAGTCTTCAGCCATTCGTCGTTGGTGACGGCACCGGCGCCAACGATGACCGCCCCCGCTTCGAGCGTCGAGCCGTCGGCGAACAGCACAACGAGCCCCTGGTCAGTCGCGACGACATCGGCAATCTGCTGTTCATTTCGCAGCTCGATGCCCGCCGCACCGGCCAGATCCGCGAGCCATGCCGACACGTTCGGACCGAGGACATTCACCAGTGGACGCAGGGCCGCTTCGAGGACTATCGGCGAGAAGCCTCGCGCGCGCAGCGACGTCGCAGCTTCGGCTCCGATAAAACCGCCGCCAACGATCGCAATCGGGCTGGTCGCCTGCAATGACGCCAGATCCCGATTGAGGCGAAGCACGTCGTCTCGACTGCGAACGGTGTGGATCTGGTCGCTTGCACTGTATGGCAGAAGGCGCGCCTTCGCACCAGTCGCAATCACCACGTGCGTTCCACTCAGCGAAGAATCATCGCGCAGTCGCACCGTGGTCGCCGCGACGTCGAGGTCGGTCACCGCAACTCCGAGGTGGAGTGTGACCTGATGCTCCTCCACCAGCTCCGGTGTCGCGAGGAGCGTCCTTTCGACGTCCCACTTACCCGCCAGCACATGCTTGGAGAGCGGGGGGCGGTCGTAGGGGGCGTAGGGCTCTTCACCAATCAAGGTGAGCGCCCCGTCGTAGCCCTCGCGACGCAGCGCCTCGACGAAGCGCCATCCCGCGAGGCCCGCGCCTACGACGATGACGTGGTCGGACGACTGCAGCGGGCTCATGAACCAAACATCGCGAGCCACTGCTCGGGTGACGAGGGTGCGAGCACGAAATTGAATTCACGCACGTCGCCCATTCGCGCGCTCGGGTCCGGCGAATACATGTGACCGGGGAACAGCACGGTGTCGTCACTGACGGCGCTCAGGCGCTGGGTGAGCGTGCGGTACATCTCCGCCGGGTCCGACCCGGGCAGATCAGTTCGCCCGCAGCCTTCGAGAAAAAGCGTATCGCCGCTCAAGATACGCCCGTCAACCAAGAGACACTGGCTGCCCGGCGTGTGACCGGGTGTGTGGATAAGAGTGATGTCAAGGTCACCAACGAAAACGTGGTCTCCCGACTGGTGCGCGACCAACGCGTCACCACCGACCTGCGTGGATCGCCTCACCCACTCGACCTCTTCGGCCTGCACGTGAACCGGCACGTCGACGGTTTCCAAGAGCTCACGAATGCCTTCAACTTCGTGACCCATGAAGCTCCCGCCGACGTGGTCGAAGTGGTAATGCGTGGCGAGGGCTCCAACAACGTGCAGCCCATCGGCCTCGACGAGCTCGACGAGCTCCCGGGGCCGGTAGGCCGGATCCACCAACACGGCCTCACCGGTTTCTCGGTCACCGAGCGCGTAGACAAAATTGGCCATCTGCCGGGCCATGTCGTCGCCAATCGCGAAGTCGCGGCCAGCCAGAAGTTGACGGAAGTAAAAGCGGTCGGTCATTGTTCTTCGGCAACACGTGCGATTCTCGGAGTGAGCTCTTCGACCTTGGCCTTCGTCGCGTCGAGGCGCGCCTCGAGGGATTCAATAATCTCAGTTGCTCGTTCCAGCTTGACGAACAGATCGTCAACCGATACTTCGCCCTCATCGAACGACGCCACGATGGCGTTCAGTTCGTTGGCCGCTTCGTTCCAGTCACCAATTGTCATGTCGGGGGTCCACCTTTTCCATTCACTGTTGATTCAAACGATCCATCACTCACCATTACACGAACGCTCTCGCCGATGCGCACGTCACTAAGGGCTCGCACCACATTCCCGTGCGCACCGGTCACAATGGACCATCCCTGGGCGAGTCGCTTCTTGGGGTCGTACGCACTGAGGAGTTGACGGTTGCTCAGCAGCATCTGAGAAGCGGAGTCCAAAAGGTGCGATCCCTGCAGCACGAGACGCCGTCGGACGGCTCCGAGGTGGCGCGCTTCCGAGCGCAAGCGATCTCGCACGGCAAAGATCATCGTGCGACGGCGTTCGCCGACGTACTCTGAGGCCTCGTCAAGAATTGCCTGGGTCGCGTTCAGCACCTTCTGGGCGGGCACGCGGATGTTCCGCTGATCCCACTGCGCCACAATGCTCGCAATTTCCTCGCCGAGTTTTGTCGGCGTTATCGAACGCGTATGGGCCACCATGTCCGCAATCGACTCGTCACCGGTGTGCCCGATTCCGGTGAAGACCGGCGTCGAAGCCGTCGCAATCGCACGGGCCACTCGCTCGTCATCGAAACAGGCGAGGTCTCCCTTGGATCCCCCGCCGCGCACGAGGCAGATGATGTCCAAGTAGCGTTCGTCGAGGGCCTCGATGGCACTCACGATCTGGGCCGGGGCGGCCTCGCCCTGAACCGAAGTTTTCACCAGCGTAATTTCAAATCCGTAGCCGGAGTTCAAGAGTTGACCCGTGAAGTCGCTGAAGCCCTCGGTACCCGGACTCGCCACCAGGCCAACACGTAACGGGACGGGAGAAAGCGCGCAGCGCTTGTTGGCTTCCAGGAGACCTTCAGCCTGCAAGCGGGCAATTAGTTCCTGGCGACGCCGAGCAACGTCGCCGAGCAGTCCTTCAACATCGATCGACGTGACGGTGAAGCCAATCCGGCCCTGGGGCGCGTAGACATCGACGTAGCCGTAGAAGTTGACGATGGTGCCGGGCTTCAACGTGACGCCGTCGACGGCGAGTTTCTTCTTCAAAGGATTCCACTGTGATCCCCAGCAGTGCGCGTTGAGCACGGGTCGCTTGGTATCCGACGACGCGGAACCGGCGTCAACCAGGTCCACGTAAAGGTGTACCTTTTCGTACACTTTTGCGATTTCCCCCCGCACCCACCGGGGGTGGCGCCGTCCGAAGGCCGACTCCAGTTGAGCGGTCAAGAGTTCATAGAACTGACCAACTTCAAAGATCGTCTCGTCACTCGACGCGTCATCTAGAGGCACGTGGCGAGGCTATCGCCCGAAGGCGACAAGAAACTCACTCTTGTCTCAAAAGGGTTGGTGTGTCAGAATTGATACGGATAGTGAGTCGACTGGGTGGCCGCACGACTTGGCGACAAGACGTGAGGAAAGTCGGGGCTCCGAAGGGCAGGGTGCTCGCGAAACGTGAGTCGCGGTGACGTGCAGGACAGTGCCACAGAGAGCAGACCGCCGATGGCCTGGGCAACCAGGCACAGGTAAGGGTGAAACGGTGCGGTAAGAGCGCACCAGCGTCCTGGGCGACCAGGATGGCTAGGTAAACCCCACCCGGAGCAAGATCAAACGTGGGAGCGCGTGGCCCGCATGTGTTGGAAACAAGACACTCCCAAGGTAGATCGCTTAGATGGATGGCTACCCATCCTTTCGCAAGAAGGGTGGACAGAACCCCGCTTATAGGTCGACTCGCTATCCACCCATCTCCTGGCAGGGCCGAGCCCAGCCGCACCTGCTCTCGCGTGAACTTCCCAGCGTGGTGCACGACGGCCGGACCGTGATCGCGATCGCTCGCCGGCGCCACACGCCCCACGGTGCCGAGCGAGTGCGTCCTAGCTGACAGTCGGAGCATTGAACTGGGCATCCACCACAAATTTCCGGCGCTTGACGGGAGTACGCGTCGCTAGGGCGAAGCTGGCGCAACGAGGGGCGCCCGGCTCGTAGGCTTCTTGCGTGGCAGATCTACTACGCAGCGACGAAATCCTCGCCTGCGTGCACCGGGTTGCCCTCAATCGAGGTCAGCCCTTTGACTTTGTTCGCTCCCCGATCACCGGGGAAATGGAGAAACGTCGTCGCGACGCCGAAGAGCACCGGCTCGGAACCCTGGCTGAAATCGGCGAGCACCACCCCCGGGCGGTGACTGCGTCAAGTCCCGACGAGACCATGTCGCTCCTGGACGCCGGAGCCGAGCTCATCTTGCGCCCGCGACTCGTAGATGACGTCAAGGGACGTCGTCGCGCCTCGGTGCACGCCATGGTGCGCGTTGGGCGCTTGAATGAGAAATTCATCTACGCGCCGATCATCATCAAGAACAACGAGATAATTGAAGCCGCTTCGACCCGGCGCTTGCTCGAGGGCTCCGTTGCCCACTTGCTGCCATCAGACGCCTCGTTCACAGATGGCTTCGGGCCCAGGTCGACGCTCACGGTGACTCGCAACGGCATCACCCTCGCCCACGCCACTCGAGTACTGCAGGCACTCGGCCATGGCGACCCCGCGGGTCGTGGCGCGATGATTGACCGACATCGGCGCGTGTGGTGGTTCGATCTCGCCAGTGACAACTATCCGCGGTTCAATTTGACCACGTACGACGAGCTCTACGCCGAGCGACTCTCCATCGTCGACGCCCACGACCAATGGAGGGCGATCGGAGGGGACTTCCCCACGTGGCCGTACTGGCACCGTGAATGCCTCGATTGTCCCTACTCGGCGCACTGCGAAGCCCAACTCGAACAGACTGACGACGTGTCGCTCACGCGATTCACCAGTGTGGTGCAGCAACTCTTCTTGCACGAACACGGTGTCGACACCCGCGCCCAATTGGCGCGGCTCGATCCCCAT
This sequence comes from Acidimicrobiaceae bacterium, assembly GCA_003141095.1. Taxonomy (GTDB): domain Bacteria; phylum Actinomycetota; class Acidimicrobiia; order Acidimicrobiales; family RAAP-2; genus RAAP-2. The sequence continues at coordinate 19,838 of PLKM01000011.1, forward strand.
CGCGCCAAGTCGGCCCGAGGCAAAGCCCTCGCGCCTCGTGAGGAGTTCCAACGTGAAGACCACTTGGGACGCGTCATCGACAAACTTGACGACCTCATCTACCGAGCCCGCGCCCACGAGCGCTCGAGTTCGCTCCGCATCGTAGATCCCGCTCAGATGGGGTGCCCCACCGCGGACATCGAGGTCGACGTTGATATGGAGAGTTACAACGACGCCACGTATCTGTGGGGTGCCAGTGTCACGGTCAATCGCCAAGTCGAAGGAATCGAGGCGGGCTACCGCGCATTCGTCGCATGGGGGGAGTTGACCAACGAAGCTGAATCGAAGATCTTTGCCGACTTCTGGCGGTGGTTCAGCGAACTGCGAGCCCTCTGCGATCGTCAGCATCAAACCCTTGCGGCCTACTGCTTCTGGGCCCAGGCCGAAGACGGTGCGATGAACCGAGCCGTGCAAAACCCGCTCGAAGGAGGCCCTACGCGCGCCGACCTCGAATCGTTTCGCCACGCCGCCCCCCCGGTGTGGATAGACCTCCACGAGCTGGCGAAGCGCCAGATTCAAACCGAGGGCCCCCTAGGACTGAAACAGTTGGCGGCAGCGAGCGGCTTTCAATGGCGAGACCCCAACCCGAGTGGCGAGGCTTCCATGCTTTGGTACGAAGAAGCAACCAAGGACGGCGTCGAATCGGCAGCCGCGTCGCGTCAACGAATCCTCGAATACAACGAGGACGACTGTCGGGCGACCAGAGCGCTCCGCGACTGGCTCAATGGACCGGCCAAGGAGTTGGCGCATCGCGACGACGTCCTCTAGCTCCGCCAGGCTCGGTAGATTTAAACCGTGGCTTCTGTAACGTCAACGACCTCAACAGAAGCCCTTTTCCGCAACTCCGCCCGACTTCTCGGTGGGCTCAACGTAATCATTTCCCTTGGCTTGGCCGTTCTTCTCGCCAGCGGCCTCACCGATCTCGCCCACCGTTCGCTCGTGAACGGCCTGGTCGTTCTGTCGACGGTGCTGGTCGCACGATGGCTGCTCACGTACGTTCTCCTTGAGTGGGGTTCCAACGCCTCTCAACGGATCAAACGCCACTGGCGAAGCCGCACGGTGAACTACCTGACGACGCCCCGACTCGAGGGTGAGCGCAGCCGGGGTGACCTCGCGCTCGCGATCGAGCACGCCGCGGACGGCCCGTCGCTCGAGCTACTCGCGACCAGCGCCCGGCTCAGCATTCTCGGTCTGGCAGTCGTGTTTTGGTCGGTTGGTTGGATCGCCACCACGATCACCCTTGGCTTGATGGCCCTCGCGGTGCCCCTCTATCAACGAGCAGGCAGGCGCAGCGAAGCACTCGCGACCGAATTCCAACAGCGCCGATCACTCTTGGAAGGCCGCCAGCTGGAGTTGCTCAGTCACGCTCCCGAGCTTCGCGCGCTCGGGGCGGTCACCTACGGAGCGGACGAGATCGCCGCCATTTCCACGTCCGAGAACTCCATCGCCATGCGAGCAATCCGAGTCGCGCTGGAGTCGTCGCTCATCACGGAGTTCCTCAGTGGAGTGAGCATTGGTCTCGTCGCCATGGTGGTGGGATTCGCTCTGCTCGACGGCCACCTTGGACTCGAGCACGCGTTGATCGCCGTACTCGTCACCAGTGAGATCTTCGTCAGCATTCGCAAATTCGGCTCGGAGTTCCATCGCCGGGAAAACGCCGCCAAGTCCCTCGCGCTCCTTAGCATCGATAGCGGCGCTGCACCCGCGGTGGCGAATGGGGCACTCGTTTCGGCGAATGGTCTGGTCACCGAGGCCAACGTCGAGGCCCTGGATATCCGAGTCGTGNNGCGCACCACACCCACTGCGCCATTGGCTACGTCAGCGCTGAGAGTTCGCTGCTCTCGGGATCGCTGTGGGAGAACTTGACCCTCGGACGCCAGATGCCAAGGAGCGCGGTCGAGACCATGCTCGACGCACTGGGACTCGATGGACCGAGGTTTCGCGATCTTGACGAGCAATTGCTCGCCGACGGACGTGGGCTCAGTAACGGAGAACGGGTTCGATTAGCGCTCGCTCGTTGCCTGCTGAGCTCGCCCGACGTTCTCATACTTGACGACATCGCCGGGGTCATGGACCAGGTGACGCGTCAAAAGGTTCAGCGCCGACTCGATGAGGAGAGACAGTTAGCGATCATCGAGGCCACCGTTGATTCGCCCCTCTTGACTTCGCCGACGCGCCACATAGAGCTGATCCATGAGCACTGATCTCGAACGAATCCTGCGCTGGCTGCGTCGGGCCCAGCCTCCTCGCGCTCGTCTCTCACGCGCGATCCTCGCCGGTACGGTCGCGAACATCACCAACGTGGGCTTGCTCGTGGGCGCGGTCGGATTACTGGTCGAAAGTGCGAATCGACCCGGTCTTCGCGCGGTCGCCGCAGTACTCATCGTGATCGAGTTGTTGGCGTTTCTGCGCTCACCTCTTCGCTTCAGCGAGCGCCTCAGCGCTCACCGGCTCGGATTCGAAGCGGTGACCCGGTGGCGCCGGTGGTTGGTCGCGACGGTGGGTCGATGGGACTACTCACGCTGGCGCACGCACGCGGCGGGAGACCTGCTCGAGCGATCCCTACGCGATACTGACGAACTTCAGGACCTTTGGCTGCGCTTCGCCCTGCCGATCTTCACCACCAGTGTCACGCTCATTCTCGGTGACGTCGTCATCGGGCTCTTGCCTCCTCACGGACACTGGTGGTCGTTCGCGGCACTGCTTTTCCTGATTCAGGTCATCTCGGCTGTGGTGTTGTTCGCCAATTTCGGGCCTCTCGTGAGGGCCGACCGCGCGCTTCGCAAGGCCCGAGGTGCGTATCAGGCAACATTGGTCGAACTCAGTGCGACGACACCCGAACTTGCCCTCTTGGGCCGCGAGGATTTTGCGACGTCGCGTCTCGAAACCTTTCGAGAAGCAATGGAACATGGCGAAGTTGCGGTGCGGCGCACCCGGCGGGCTTCGAGCGTTATTCCCCCGGCGAGCGCGTTGCTCGCAGTCTTCACACTGTGGGCGGTACATCCTCGAACGTCACCCACGTGGCTGGTCGTTGTCGCGCTGCTCGCGGTTTCGACTGGCGAGTCACTCTCCACCCTTCGCACCTCGATCGAAACGGCCGTGTCAGTGTCGGCGTCGGCGGAGCGTCTGGAAGAGCTCGACGAGAGTGACTTCACGTCCTCAAAGAACTGGCCAGTCGACACGACGCTCCGTGGAACCGACGTGACAATCGTGGAAGACGGGTCCGTGCTGGTTTGCGAAGCGTCTTTTGAACTCGCACCGGGACAACGAATAGCCATTACGGGCGCTTCGGGATCGGGCAAGTCGACGTTGCTTCGTGCCCTGAGCGGTCTGGACCGCATTGCCTCGGGCTCCATTGACATCGGTGGCGTGGCCCTTCGCGACATAGAAGAGCACGAGTTGCGCGATCGGCTCGCCTACGTCGTGAGCGAACCGGGCCTCACCAGGGGTTACGCCTTAGACGTCGTTCGATTGGGACGGGTCAGCGATCGCGAGGTTTCCGATGATCTTGCGGCACTGGGAATCGTGATTGTGGACGCCACAAAATTCGACGAACTCTCTCGCGGCGAGCGCCAGCGCGTCGCCATCGCGAGAGCCCTGGTCACGAATCCCGCGATCATCGTCCTCGACGAGCCCACGGGCGGTCTCGGGGCCGAAGAGACCGCCCGCGTGCTGGCCCTGCTCGATTCCACCGACGCGACAATCGTGGTCGCCACGCACGACCCTCAGGTCGTGTCGTGGTGCGACGGCGCG
>PLKM01000011.1:23643-29026 GCA_003141095.1 Acidimicrobiaceae bacterium
GGCACGACATCGTTTCCACGCGACAACACCCACGCCAGCGCCAATTGGGCGACACTCGCACCCTTCGCGACGGCGATCCCCTCGAGATTCGCCAGCAGTTGGAGATTGTGCTCGCGCGCTTCGCCAATGAAACGAGGGTGGTGGGTGCGAAAGTCCTTGTCGTCAACGCCATCTCGGTTGGCCGACTCGTTGGTGAGAAAGCCCCGGCCGAGCGGGCTGTAGGCCACGAAGCCAATGCCCAGTCGACGACAGGTCGCGAGCACGCCGTCCTCCGGGTCTCTCGTCCATAACGANNCCGACGAGGCCTCCGAGATACCGAGGTGGCGAACCTTGCCCGCCTCGACGAGCGACTTCATGGCTCCCCACGTCTCTTCTATCGGCACCGTGCGGTCAACGCGATGCTGGTAGTAGAGATCAATCACGTCAACGTTGAGCCGGCGCAACGAGTCGTCACACGCCTTCACCACGTACTCCGGGTGACCGTTGATACCGAGGTACGAACCGTCGTCACCGCGCTGGTTGCCGAACTTCGTGGCGAGCACTACTTCGCTTCGCCGATCCTTGATTGCCTTGCCGACGAGCACTTCATTCTTGAAGGGGCCGTACATGTCGGCGGTGTCGAGAAAGGTCACACCACTGTCGAGCGCCTCGTGAATTGTGGCTGTCGACTCGGTGTCGTCGCCCTCTCCGTAGAACTCGCTCATGCCCATGCATCCCAGGCCCTGTGCCGAGACTTCCAAACCTTGACCCAGTATTCGACGCTGCATGCTGATTCCCCCTTTGTGAAATTACTCACAAACCTTTGTTTGTTGGCTTATTGAGACAGAGTAGTGGTTCAAATGCGAACTAATTTTTTGTCTATTGGCTGGGGGGGCCAAACATCGCGAGCCCGTTCGTTCTGTTCGTTCAGAATGGACGGGCTTCGTTGTGTCAACGGACCATTTAGACGTCTGCGTACATTCAACCTAGGCTGGATGCGTGAGTGATTCTCAGCCTTCATCAGTCGTGTCGGGTCCGCTCGTCAAGCCCCTTCTTCGAGGTTGGTTGCACCTGATCGGGGTCATAGTCCTGCTCGGGTGCTCGCCGATTCTGTTCATGCGCGCCCATACCTGGCCTCAGGTGGGATGGGTCCTTTGCTACGTCGTGGGCGTCGCATCGATGATGCTCACCAGCGCCCTCTTTCACCTAGTCAACTGGTCTCCGGCGAAACGTCGTGGGTGGAAGCGAGCGGACCATTCGACGATTTTCCTGGCCATCACTGGTAGTTATCTCGCTATCGCCGGACTCACGATGCACGGCAACGTTCGTCTGGTACTGATGATTGTCATTGGAGCGGGCGCCGCCGTCGGTATCGCCATTCGCCAGCTCGCCCTCGATACCCCGAAGTGGGTCAATACCCTCCCCTACCTGGTGGTCGGTTGGGCCGCCATGACGGTCATGCCCCAGATCTACCGAGGCGGAGGGGCGGCGTGCTTCTCACTCATTGTTGCCGGAGGACTGGCGTATTCGATCGGAGCGGTCTTCTACGGGTCCAAGCGACCGAAACTCTCTCCGCGGGTCTTCGGCTATCACGAGTTGTTCCACGCTTTCACCTTGCTGGGCGCCGGCTTGCACTTCTGGGCCCTCGCGCTGGCCCTTCGCTAGCTAATCAAGCGGCGGCACCATATTGAAGTGGATCAGCGTCGGCAGGGCGCGACGCGTCGCGATCGTCGTGATCGAACCATTATCCAACCTCGAGCGCCACGCCACCGACCCGGGTACGCCGAGTGCCCACGCCATTGCCGACTTGATGGGCGACACGTGGCTCACAATCGCCAAGTGATGCTCGAGGCTGTGCAGCAGGCTCTCACGATTAGCGAGGAGAGCGTCGAGTTCCGCGTGGACGCGGGCGTCCACCGATGCCAACGATTCGCCATTGCCCAGCGCCATGGTGTGGTCCGCTTCGAAGGCCCGCCACTGCGCTGGGCTGATCGCACTCATTGGCTGACCCTCGAGGTCGCCGTAATCAACCTCTACGAATGAAGCTCGTACCGAGGAGGATACGTGAGGAACTGCGAGCTCGGCCGTGAAGCGCGCACGCTGCAAAGGGGAAACCCATACTTCGCTTACGTTCTGAAGCAACGGTCGCAACGCCCGAGCCTGGCGTTGCCCGAGCTCGGTGAGCTCGGGATCGCTCCGTCCCACCAAGAGACCCTTGGCGTTCGTCGTGGTTTGACCGTGGCGAACGAAAATAATCATGGCAGCAGCAAGCGCCCACACTCGGGACAGACCATGAAGGTGCCGGCGGCTTGGCCCTTCCAGCGATCATGGTCAAGGGGCGAAAGGGCGATTCGACATCCGTCACAGCGTCCGCCATCAACCAGCGCGGCGCCCGAGGTTCCCACGCGCGCGAACGTGCTGTCGTAGCGAGCAAGCAACTCGGGCGACACCGCCCTGGCACGATCGTGCCGATCCGAGCGTAGTGACACCAACTCCTCGTCGAGAGTTGCCTGCAACTCGCCAATGATTCCTCGAAGCTCCAGTCGACGCGCGATACCCGGTTGAGCCCGGTTCTTGATCGCGCTCACGGTCTCGTCGAGTGGTTCAAGTTCGATCAGGAGTTCGAGTTCTCGGTCTTCGCTGCGTCCGAGGAGTTCGCGAAGGTGTTCGAGCTCATTTTGAATAGCGGAGAGTTCGCGGGCATTGGCGGTGGACGTCGCGAGGGTCTTCTCGAGGTCTTTCGCGCGCTGGCCCAGGCGATCAGCCTCGCCCTTCGCGTCCTCGTAGGCGGTGTGAACTGGCTCGAGGGCGTCTTGGGCCTGCTGGAGGGCCTTGATGAGTTCGCGTAGTTCTTCTTCAAGGGTGGCGAGTTCGGCCATTTCCGGCAGGTGGTTTCGCTGTGAGCCGACTCGATCGATCCACCGGTCGGCCTCCATCAGGGCCCGAAGGGCGTCGGTTTCACTCACGTGGCTAGTCTCTCACGCTGAAGTTCGCGAACGATTCGCCGAGTTTCGCGAGGGCCGGCACGAGGGCCGGCTCACACCGCTGCTGCGCAGCCTCGAATGAGAACCAGTACACCTCTGGACTCTCGCCCTGTTCCGGCGCGGGGTCGAGTGGCTCTGCGACCAGTACGTAGCGCAGGTCATAGTGGGTATGTCCGCGAGGTCCGGGATGGACATCCACGTGAAAGAGCCGCATCGGGCTCAGGTGGCGGACCGGCAGGCCGGTCTCTTCGATGGTTTCGCGAACCGCCGCCATCTCTGGAGTTTCACCGCGATCGACGTGCCCCCCCGGTTGCACCCAGATGCCGAGGCGCCGATGCCGGTGCAGGATGACGCCGCGCGACGAGATCACGAACGACGAGGCCGTCAGGTGATGATCGTCCAGCTCCTCGTCATAGGGATCGACGGGCCAGGTAAGGCGGTCGAGCGTCGCCGCAATCGACGAGGCCTCGCGCTCGTCAACCGGTGAGATCTCCTCGATTTCGCCGCGCAACGTTTCAAGGGCGCTCATTGCTGTTGTTCGAGCAGACGTCGCACCGACGCAGGCAACGCCAACTCGCCAGTGACCATGGCCCCGTCGGTGCTGGGAATCGGCGCGTCAAAACGTAGGCGCGCGGGAACGACTCCCGACCAGATCGGGAGGTCCAGATCCTCGTCGAAGTCATCGGTGGGTCCACTCGACACCTTGGCTGAAGCTTCGTCAATCGAAACTGCGACCACCATCGTCAGTCGCTGCTCTTTTTCACTCATTGGCCGCACCTCGACAGCGCGGCCCGGAAGAATCGCGTCTACGAAGAAATCGAGGATTCGGATTTTTTCGACCTCGTCTTCAATCAGTTTCGCCGCTCCGACAACCACGACCGACCGGTACGCAATGGACGACTCAAAGCCGCTGCGCGCCAGTCGAAGCCCGTCGTAGAGCGTTGCCGTCACGCAGGCGCACTGTGCGGCGACGACTGCTTTCATCACCGCATTCGACTTGCTGCCGTGCAAGTAGAGGGTTCGCCCTTCTCGGGCGTGGAGCGTGGGCAGCGCCAGCGCGAACCCATCGACGATGGCGGCGACGTGACAGAGCCTGGCCTCGTCGAGGATTGCGAAAATCGTCGATTCGTCGTAGCGAGCCTTTTCGGGGAGTCGACGAACTCTTGTTCGCGGACCCGGCCCTAGATCGTCCCCGCTCATGCGCGTAGATCGCCACCGAAGAAGGTTCGCGCGATGCCGGCGACTTCGACGTTCTTCTCAAAGAGCCGCGCGTGCATCACTCCCCCACGAGCCGAGGCCTGGCGCACGGACACGGTAGGCGATCCAACCTTCTCGACCCACCACGGTGACACCGCGCACATGGCGCTTCCGGTGACGTGGTCCTCGGCGAGTCCGAGGCGCGGCGCGAATACCCGAATGGAGACATCGACATTGGGACCGCCGTGACAGGCGGCAATGACAATGGAACTGGGCACTAGAAAGAGACTCATGGGGTCGACCGACAACCCGCACAAGGTGTCGTAGTCCTCGACGACCGCCAGCACGCTTTGCGCGCCAGCTTGGTAGACCTCGCGAACCGGGCCCAGGGTGCCGTTGAGCACCGAGTCGTCGAGCGGCTCGATGTACCAGCGCGGCAGGTCAACGCCGAGCAGGCCGTCTTTCAGGCGACGACCGGACAGCACCCCCGATCGGGTTTGGAAGTAAAACTCCCCGCCAGGAACACCCAGTTCGGTGAGCAGCACGTGCAGTGTCGCCAATGTGGCGTGACCGCAGAGGTCGACCTCGACGGTGGGCGTGAACCATCGAAGAGACCACGTGTCGCCCACGCGACGCACGAAGGCGGTCTCCGACACCCCGAGCTCGAAGGCAATCTGCTGCAGCTCGTGGTCGTCCATTGGTCGCTCCAACAACACCACGACCGCGGGGTTGCCCCTCTCCGCATCACCAATAAACGCATCCACCCACCAAAGCCGGTGACCAAAGCTGACATTCACGGAATCCACTACTAGAGACTGCCACACGCGGGCCTCGCCACGGCGTAGGGTTTTGAGGTGCGTGTCGCGACGTTTAATCTTCACGCCGGTGTTGACGGCTGGGGTCGGCCAACTGGCGTCCTCGAACACGCGTGTTCGCTGGGCGCTGACATACTGATCTGCCCCGAACTCTGGCGCGGCGACGACGGCACCGATTTCTTCGAAGATCTGTCCAGCCGCCTTTCGATGAAGGGAATCTTCGCTCCGCTCGCGAGATGCGAACGGGTGACCACGGGTCGCGGCGGGCGCACGTGGCAGCCGCTTACGGCCCATTTCAGCGCAGAGCGTGGCCTCTACTTCGGCGAACACCGCACCCTCAAGCCGTCGCAACTCGCTCGCCGAGAAGCACACGGCACGCTCGAAGCGGGTGAATGGGGACTTGCTCTC
>PLKM01000032.1 GCA_003141095.1 Acidimicrobiaceae bacterium
CCCACCTCTCTAGCTAATTCGAAACGCTATAGATCAATGAGTTTGTAATCCCCCTATTGGCCGGGTATCAAATGTCTAACTTCACGAGCCTCTTGCGCCGTCGGAAACGTCATGGAAGTTCAAGAGGGTCTAATTCCGAGAACAAAATGCAGATCTCGAATGGCCGCATTCAGGAGGTCAATGATCATCATTCCGGCGCCCAGGGCCATGCCCTTCAGGTAAACGACCATCCTCGGCAGAGTGATGACCTAGACAATGACTACGAAGGATGATTTGATCGTTCGCATAGCGGTTATAAGAAGTTGTGCGGCAACCACGGTCTTGGTGCTGTCTACGTATACTCGATCTCGCCGGGCTGATCGCAGCAGTCACCCGTCACTCGATCCCATCTGCAGATGGCGGCAAAGGTAGAATCCCTCCGGCAGCGGGCGCAGGGGCGCTGGCTGAACAGTCTGAGGGGATTGCAGCTATGGTCGCACGCGAGAAGGGGGATCGTCGACGCGGACAGGGCGAGCAGGAAGTTGGGAAAGGTCGCGTCCCGCCCGCGGTGAGACCAGTCATCTTCGCCGGCGCGGTTGGCGCGGCAGTAGTCGGCGGGTCCTGTCCGTTCGTCGTCTGGCAAGCAGCATCGCTGCTCGGGTGGGCGGCGGCCGCGCTCGCGTACCTGGGCTGGGTGTGGCGGTCGATCGCAGGGCTCGACGCTGGGGCGACGTCGCGCCTGGCCACGCGTGAGGACCCGAGCGTGGCAGTCACGGACCTCATCATTATTGGTGCCGGACTCGCGTGTCTGGGGGCCGTCGGGCTCGTCTTGGTCAAGGCCGCGCACTCCCACGGAGGAACGAAGGCACTCCTAATTGCACTCGGCGTGCTGAGCGTTGCGCTCGCCTTTGCCTGCGTGCACACGGTCTTCACGTTGCGCTATGCGCGGGAGTACTACGGCACGGGCAACGGTGACGGGATCGACTTCCACTCCGACGAGCGGCCAGACTACTTCGACTTCGCCTACGTCGCGTTCACCATCGGGCTGACATTCCAGGTCTCCGACACGGACCTCGTGTCGAGACGAATCCGCAGGGTCGCGCTTCGACACGCCCTCGTGTCGTACCTCTTCGGGGCGATCATCATCGGTCTCACTATCAACGTCGTCGCGAGCCTTTTGCACTGAGGCGGCTCGGCGGTAGCCCGCCGTCTCGCCGGCCAGCAGCCGCGCGCACCTCACGGCGAAACGCCGGGTCGTAGCGAAAGGGCGTGTCCACCTCCTGGCAGGACACGACCAAACTCTCACATGCGCGGTCCACTTTTCGAGGTCAATGTCAATTTTTAGATTCTCTAGCCGCCTAGAGTTACGTCTTGATCTTGGTACCACTCCAATGCCTGATAGAACTGGCCAATCTGAAAATCTGGCCACATTTCTTCTACTACGTAAAAATCCGCGTAAACCGATTGAATTGGCAGAAACCCGCTTAATCTTCGCCCGCCGCCCCAACGGACGATCAAATCAAGTCTCGAGATATCTGCGGAGGCAATTCCGCCGGGCCAATAGACCCTTAATCGTGCCACTGGGGTCGGAACTCGGAGGCCCGACGTGAACCCCAACGCCCGTTGAGTCCTTCTCCAGCAAACTCGTGACCGAGGTCGAGCAGTAAGTATGCGGGTGTCAGACCCCACTGTCGGTTGATTGCGTTACAGATTGGCGGCAATAGGGACGTAAGTCGCGATTCAGCAGATTAGATTGAGCCGCCGAGTGAAGAACGTAAGCGAATGTCCTGAATAAATTCAGCGCTCGGCTAGCACCTTGAGGGTTTCGCGTACAACTGACCGTGCTCCTGGCGCATAGAGATCGAATCAATTCGAGCAAGATTTTGCGAACCCGGTTCAAATTGAGGAAAATTGGTCTGCTCCGAGTTTTAGTTGGAAGCGATTTGATTACGCCCGTTCTTCTTCGCCGCGTAGAGTGCGCTATCAGCGCGACGCATTGCGTCGATGAGGTGTTCACTTGGATCAATCTGCGTGAGCCCGATCGACACAGTGACTTCCGAAGACACCAATGGGGACATCAACGGAGGCATCGCGACACGCAGTCGTTCAGCCACCGATTGGGCCTGCTGTAAGTTTGTCCCCGGCAAAAACATCATGAACTCGTCGCCCCCCAAACGAACCGCGAAATCTTGCTCTCGCGATAGCGACCTAAGAAGATCGGCAAAACGACAGATAACGGCATCTCCGACTTCGTGGCCGTACGTGTCGTTCACAGCTTTGAAGTGATCAAGATCGCAAATCATCAGAGCTGCCGTTGCCGGTCCTTCGCGCGGGATGCTACTGAGAGCTCGACGATTGAGCAGTCCCGTCGACGAATCATGATCAGCAAGATATTCAAGGCGAGTTCGAAGCGTTATTCGTTCAAGTGCGGCGTCGGTCTGTTCGATCAACAGCCGGACGAGTTCGCGTTCAATTTCTGTGGGTCGAAGATGATCGATCGGGTCCTCTATCGCGAAGACCAGTCGAGGCACACCATCTCCGTCGAATACAGGCGCGAGCAGAACGTCATCGGACCAACCAAATCTCCCAGCTCCATTGCGTCTCGACCGAAACTCACCGTGCGCTGATCCGTGAACGGTTTGCGCGGGTACCAACCAACAGCCTCCCACTTCACGAGTGTGATCACGAAATAGTTCGAAGACCGGGAGCTCAAGTGTTTTAGCGATCGCTACCTCGTCGAAGTTCGCTATCGCGAGCGGTAGTGAGCTATCCCCGTCCCCAAAATAGATAGCCGCACGCTCAAAACCGAGACGTGGAACCAGCGCTTCACACGCAGTAACAAGAGCCTCGCGATGAGATTGGCATTCGGATAAACGCTTCGACGCTCCAAGGAGTTGCGTCATTCGGTTTTGAACTCGCTCGGCTTGAGCGCTGTCTTGGGCATTCTCGAGCGACTGTTCGGCGTGCGAACAGATCGCGCGCAACATGCGGAGTTCACTCGAGTCCGGCATTTTGCCCGATCGTGGTTCGTCGATCGACAAGATCCCGAGTGGCTCGCCCTTTGAATTGCGGAGTTGGACGAAAAGCGCGTCCTCCGGATCCCATCCACCTGGAATAGTGGGTCGATTCGGAGATGGAATCACGTAGTTATCAAGATTGCTCCACACCTCGGCTGATCTCGGAACAAAGTAAATCCCTGGGTGTATTTCATACTGGCTACTCACCAGTTGCTCTTCAAACATCTCGCGACTTTCCCTGGTATGCATGAGCGCTTGCGCATCCGGTGGTCCGATCACCAACACGACTTCATAGTCGTCCCACGCGGGTTGGTACTTGTTGAATACCACAATTTCAAAGCCCGCAGCCGAGTGGACTGTTTCGACGACCGTACGAAGAACTTCATCGACATTGTCCTCGCGAGCGCTGCGAGCTAACGAAACCAGAGCATCGATCCGCCCAATCGCGTCGTCCTCCACCTGACGTTCCACGGACGTCAGGTGCTGCTGCGTACTGGGTCAAAGCGCAAGAAACAGCCGCCGAACTGTCGATTTTTACCAGGGTTGATGCCCATGAGGTCATTATTGCACTTCTCATAGGCGTTCGACTACGACGACAACTGGCCCTCCCCTCCAAAAAACTTCCGCACACACTTCCATGTCTCCGGTACCTAATGTCGGGCGAACTGTAACCAGTGCGATTGATGTAGTCCGAAGAAATCGGAGGAGCCGGTTCGCCGACTTCGAGAACCTTTGACCTGCGTTACGCCGGCAAACCCAACTTCAGCCTGCCTGACTCGATCGTCGTGCAATGACAAGCAACGAGACGCTCACCCGCAAATACCGCAAGAGCCCGGCATGGGCGTACAACCATCACCGTGACCCAAAACGTGACCGAGGCCAGACTTAGTGCAGACAAGCCGGTGCTGTCGCACCNNGACCTTCGGGTTATGAGCCCGACGAGCTACCAGACTGCTCCACCCCGCGTTGCGGAACATAAGCATACCAGATGCAAGAATCAACGAACTTGCGCTCCAGCCCTTGCAACCGCGTCGATCATTTTCCCTGACTTGAGTCGCGTCAGCTCTTCAGCATCACACCCGCGTGAGTGTCAAACCTCACTACAAGTTTCGACTGGTTCGTTCGTTGCTACTTGGCGCTCAGTGCAGTCTGAGCCAACTGCAGCTGCTTGTTCATGGCGTTGACGTCGTCCTGATACGTGCCGAGATCGCCAGCCTTCAAAGCCCCTTGGGCCTCGGTGTAATCCGTAGCCGCCTGCTTCAGGTAGTACGTCGCGTTGTGGGCACCAACGGTTGTCCCAGGCTTCGTCGAACTCCCCGTCGTCGTGCCAGCGGTGATGTTGGCGCCGAGCACCTGAGAAAGAGCACCCGACAGCGTGGAGGAAATGCCGACGTCCTGGTTGAAGACCGCGATGACGTAGCGAAGCTGCGGCAGGGGGTTCGAGGAACTCGAAACGTATAGAGGCCGTATGTAGAGCACGCTCTGGTCGAGCGGCACCATCAGGTTGTTGCCCAGCAGAACGTTCGAGCCGTGCTGGTCGAGCAGCGTGTCAACCTGGCTCACGGCCGCGGTCTGTTGGATCTCCGAGTCCGCCTGCACCGGGCCCGTCACCGAGGTACCGCGAGGCGTCACGTAGACGTTCAGATTTCCATAGTCACTGGGATCACTCGTCGCGATAATGAATGCGGTGAGGCCCTGGACCGTCGTGGAGTTGCCCGACGGCACGAAGGCAATTGATTCGAGGAGTTGCTCGTGGTTCGCTTCAGGCAGCGATCCCACCTGGAACACCGGACTCATGGGTGCGAGCGCCGACGACACCACGTTGCCCGCGGCGTCAGTTTTCACGCTGGTCGCGAGTGCCTGGCTGGGCTTTCCCGCGCCGGTGGTGGGCGAGACTTCCCAACGGTCAGACGCCGTGTAGAACGCGTCCGCGCCAGTGATGTGGTAGCGCCCGAGCGTGGCCGCCTGCACGGAGAACAGGTCCGAGGGGTAACGCAGGTGCGCCTTGATTTGCGTAGGCATTTTTGACATGGGCAGGAACATTTTGGGAAACACCGCCTCGTAGGCCTTGATGATTGGGTCCTTGGGGTCGGCGGCGTAGAACTTCATCTTTCCCGAGTAGGCGTTGACGACGACCTTGACCGAGTTGCGCACATAGTTCGTGCCGTACGGGATGCCGCCGGTGTCCACGTTCAAGTTGTCGGTGCTCTGCGAGTAGGGGTACTGACTGGTTGTGGTGTAGGCGTCAATCACGTACTGCACCTCGCCGTTCGCGATGACGGCGTAGGGCTGGGAGTCGAACGAGAGGAACGGCGCCGCCTTCTCGGCCATCTGCTTCACGTCGCGAACGAAGAGCACCCGGCTCTTCGGGGTGATCTGGTTGGAGATCAGGAAGTTGAAGTCGCCAAGGCGAAGCGCCAGCGCCGCGCGGCTCACGATGCCGCCCACCGCTACCCCGCCGCTACCGGCGTAGTGCGTCTCGACGTTCTGACCCGCGTCGGCGCCGCTGTTGACCTGGTAGTCGAGCTCCGCCTGCTTGGTGTTGGCCACGACCCAGCCGGGGTCGTTGAGGCCGAAGTAGATACCGGGCTGGGTGAGCACGGGCATGCCGTTGGTGGACGCGGGCGGGACGTTGGAGACCACAAAGATCGGGTTACCGGTGGTGGAGTCGACTTCATTCGCCGCAATCACCGCCGCCCCCTCGCCGTGGGTGTACTGCAGGTGGGTGTTGACCCAGCTGGGCGAGGGCAGGTTGGCGGTGTTGAGCTGTCGAGCGCCGATCAGGACCGGTGTCACCTTGCCGTTGATCTTGTAGCGGTCGACGGACAGGGTGGCGAACGAGTAGTACGAGCGGATCGACTGGCGCTTGGTCACGGTCGCCAAGGCGATCGAGGAGGAAGGGTCCCAGAGGCGGATGTTGTTCAACGTCGCCGCGTCATCCTTAATCTGCGCGTCCGAGATGGTCGGCGAGCCCGTGAACGTGTGGACCTTAACCTTGTCGAGATTGAAGGCCGCCCGGGTGGCGATGATGTTGCGCTGGATATAGGGCGCTTCGAGCGAGCCCTGGTTCGGGCTCACCTTCAGCGTCTGCAGGAACGTCGGGTAGAGCACGCCGATAACGAGGGCCACGAAGACCCAGAGGCCGACCGCGACCGCGGGAAGCGACCAACCCCGCGAGCGAACGTTGGCGAGCAGGATAAGGGCGGCGGCGAGCGACAGGTAGAAGAGGATCGTCATGGCCGGCATGCGCGCGTGCACGTCGGTGTAACCGGCGCCCTGCACGTAGCCATTCCCGGAGTTGACGAGCTCCCACTTCGCGATCACGTATCCCGCGGCCTTCATCAAGGCAATGCCGGCGCCGATCAGCGAGAGGTGAGCCTTCACCCGAGGCGCCACTCGCGGCGTCACGCGGGTGGCGCGAATGCCGCCGTTGAGGTAGTGGAACACCGAGGTGATGATGAGGATGATGATCAGCGATACCAGGGTCCAGGTGACAATGAACGAAAGGAACGGCAGGGTGAAGATATAGAAGCTCAGGTCCTTGTGGAACAGGGCGTCCTTGATGTGGAAGGGCTGGCTGTGCGCGAAGAGCAGGTACGTCTGCCACTGACCGGTGGCGTTCAGTCCCGCCACGAGTCCAGTGACGAGAGCAATGGCCGCGTAGATGCGTCCGGCGTAGGGGCGAACGACGTTTTGGAAGCGACGCACCACTTCATCTTCGGGTTCGAACGAGAGGTCGCGTGCGCCGAATCGATCCGTGAGAAAGAGGTTCGCCCACATCAGGGCGAAAAATATCGCGCCAAATCCGACCCCGAGACCCACCTTGGTGACGAAGAGCGTCGAGAAGACGCTCCCGTAGCCGGTCTGGGAGAACCACATCTGGTCGGTCCAGAGCACCGCCAAGCTGCGCAGCGACAGGAAACCGATGAACAGGACAACGACGATCAGTCCGATCCAAAAGCGCCGCGAAAACCGACCGAGTCGACGAGGGCTGACGGGTACATCGGTGGGACTACGCACGAAGGAATCCTAGGTGGTTTTTCAGACGGGCACGACGGCGCATGCGCAGCCCGCGTGCAGCGGGGGGTACTGCGATCCACTGGGGAATTTCTGGCCGGCCGGACGTTCCCCGGACGCGGCGTCGAGCGCGCACGCGTCGCACGGGGCGTCGTTGGGAGCCGCGTAGAAACGCACCGATCGGCGCTGCGAGGCGGTGATCACACCTAGGTGGAACGCCCGACGAGCGGCGTCGGTGCAGAGTCGCTCCACGCGGGCTCCGCGCCATTCCTTGTAGGCCGCATTGACCCGCTCGGCACCGTCACCATTGCCGTCCGCAAGAATCCTCTTGCGCAGGGCCAGCACGATCGTGACCGCGAGGTCGGCCGCGCAGTCGTTCAGGGCCGCTCGATTCACGGGCTCACCATTGGCCCCAGCTTCGTCGAAGGAAAACTGGACCCCCGCGGCGGCGGCGTCGGCGAGCGCTTCTAAGGCGGCGGCGGCGTAACGCCCTCGCTGGGCGTGCTCGTCCTCGAGTTCGGTCGTGATCATGCCTCTCACGTCGCGAAGCCGTTCGAGCATTATGTTCTGGTCGTCCTGCAGGGCGCGCTTTACCTTGCGGGTGAGTATTGCGAGCGACTCGTCAAGGGCGGCGTCGCGGCGGCTGAAGAGTTCACTCGCGGCCGTCTCGGGCTTCGCCGGCGCCGGAGCGGCCCGGCGAGGCACCGGCACCTCGGCGCCGCGCTCTTCGAGGGTGGCCTTGCGCAGTCGGGCGAAAATCTCGTTCACGACGTCGGTGCCCGTGCCGTCATCATCCACCTGCCCCATCTCCGCGTGCGCCTCGTCGCCCGCTGGCTTGGCGGGCTTGCGGGGCTTCGACTTGGCCACTTCGGGCGATTCGGGCGATTCGGGCGACGACTTCAGTTTCGCGTCCGGCACCTGGCGAAGCGGGGTGCCGGCGAGCAGTTCCTCCTCGGTGGGATCAGGGGCCGTGGGACGCTGTCGCAACGCTTCGAGCGCCGCATTCCTCGCGGCGTCGTCCGAAGCGTTGATGCCGTCGAGCAGGACGTCGACCTCTTCGCGCACTGACGTCACGAAGGCGCCGAGCGTGTCACGCGCCGCTCGCAACTGGTCAATCTGCATGTGCAGCGCCTTGCGCTTGACGGCCAGGTCGTTGAGGACGGCCTTGCGTGCTTCGTTGGCCTGCTCGACAATGGCGCGTCCCTGCTCGCGGCCCCGATCGACCAAGGCTTCGCCGTTCACCTTCGCCGAATCGATCAGACGCTCAGCGGCGAGGCGCGCATCGTGGTCGATCTGGACCGCGGTGTTCTCGGCTTCGGAAATCATGACGGCGGCGCGCTCTTGCGCTTCGATCAACTGTGCGGCGCTGCGCTGCTGGGTCTCGGAAAACACCTGGGCGCTGCGCTCTTGCGCCTCGGCGGTCACACGGCCGGCCTCTTCGTGCGCGGAACGAAGAATCATCGCGCTCTGGGCTCCGAGCGCACTCGCGAGCGTGGCCTCGTCAAACGTGGGGTTCGCGGCCCGGCGCTGCGCTTCGGACAGTTGCTCTTGGAGTTCGCGAACCCTGTTCTCCAGGTGGCCCATCTCGCGGGCCACCGCCTCGAGGTGAAGCCGGACCTCCTGAGGGTCGAGACCACCTTTTCGCTGCGTCGAGAAGTTCGTCCGGACAATTTCGGTCGACGACTGACGCGTAGTGGAGAGGATTCGGCGTTCGTCCATTCCCTCAAGACTACGACCTCGAGCTTCGGAAAAATGGCTTAGCGGGGCGGAGTCAGCGCAATCGGCTTCGATCCGCCAATGGCGCGCAGGTCCTTCAGCGCTTGGGCGAGCGTCGTCACGCCAAGGATGCGAAGGCCGGGCGTGGCGTTGGCCCTCGCGGTGGCGACTTCGACCTGGGGAACGATGAAGTACTTGGCTCCGGCGTCCTGGACCGCCACGGTCTTTTCGGCAACGCCGCCCACGTCACCCACGTTGCCGTACTGGTCAATGGTGCCGGTGGCGGCGATCTTGTGGTGGCCCGTCAACGAACCGCTGCTCAATTTGTCAAGGAGCGTGAGGGTCATGGCGAGGCCCGCCGAAGGCCCGCCGATGTATTTCGTATCGATGGATACCCGAGCGGGAAACTCGTAGCGGAACCCGTCCTCGAGCGACAGGCCGAGCCACGAGCGGCTCACGCCCGACACGTTGGCGCATCCCGACGCCCCGAGCGAGCTCGGCGCCGCAGCGGTCTTCAGAGCAATCCGCACCGGCCCCGCCCACGAAATCGCGCCGGCGCCGCTGATGTGGGCGCGCTCGAGACCGAGGGTGACTGGCGTGCCCGGGGCCAACGCGTGCACAGCGCCTTCGAGGGCACACGACGACGAGACGCTCGTGCCGTCAACCGCGACGATCTCGTCGGCGACGTGAATCTTCGCGGCGCTGGCGGGAGAGCCGTCGACGACACCGTTCACAATCGTGCCGGTCGCCGTGACGGGGATCTTCCATCCGAGGGCGGCGAAGGCCGCCGCCTCGGCGTCCTGCTTCGAGTCGCTCATCTCCAAGAAACCTTGCGCCGCCAACTCGCTGCTGGAGACACCCGGATCGAGAAGCTCGGCGCCGCTCAAGAATTGGACATGCTTTTGAAAATGCATGGTGAGGTACTGCCACGCCGAGAGTTGCTGCAGGTAAACATCGGTGAGCATGATGTCGTCGCTGTGCGGGTCGGTCGGCAGTCCTTCGACCTTCACCAGCGGCGCCACCGACGTGGCGTTGCCCGGCGTAATCGCGTACTCGTTCACGTTCCAGTGCTTGAGCACGTCCACGGCCGCGAAGCAGATGACCAGCGCCAGCAGGCCGATCAAGATTCGACGCAGGTACGGTCGAGGTGCTGAGATGTCTTCGTGCAGGATAATGAACCAACGCTACCGGAGTCCCTCGACGAGGTGCTGCTGCGGGCGGGCTTCAAGTCCAACGGAGCGCTGGACGAGCGGATTCTCGAGAGCCTGAGCGCCGAGAACCCTCGCCATCGCGTGCTGGCCCTTCGCGCCGGCGTCCGGCGCGGGCTGCTGACGGCCGACGACATGTCGACCGGTTTGGCCGATTCCAACATCGACGTGCGACGCGAGACGCTGACCCTGCTCGCTCACGAGAAGATCGAATCGGTCGAACTCCTTGAGGCAGTACGCGCGTGCCTCGATGACGAGGATGCATTGGTGGTCGATGGGGCCATCTTCGCCCTCGGCGAGCACCTCTACGTGCCGGCCGTCGAGCGGCTCTGCGAGATAGCCCTGGGTCACGACGACGCGAGGTGCCGCGAGTCGGCGGTGGCCGCACTGGGCGAAATCGGCGACGAGCGAGGTCGCCGCGCGGTGCTCGCCGCCCTGGACGACAAGCCGCCGGTGCGCCGACGCGCCATCGTGGCTCTCACGAACTTCGAGGGTCCCGACATTGACGAAGCGTTGAGAAAGGCGAGCGAAGACCGTGACTGGCAGGTGCGCGCCGCGGTCGATCAGCTCACTCGCGACGAGCCGGACTAACCTTCCGCGCTTCGAAGAAGCGAGTGCAGCGAGGACATCTCTTCGAGGCACATCTGCAAGCCCTCGATGATGACGATGTCGGGACTCGGCGCAACATTCACCTCGACCCCCGTGCTGGTGGCTATCAACTCATCCAAGTCCTTCAACTGCGCGTGGCCCCCGACGAGCGTGAGCCCACGGGCGCTGACGTCTTGGGAGAGGTCGGGTGGCGCATCACCTAGACAGTCCTGGATCATGCGGATGCTCGCCGCGACCACGTCGTGCAGCGCCGCGTTCACCAACTCGGCGCTCACCTCGGCCTCGACGAGTTCGCCCCGGTCGACGGTGCGCGCAGTGACCACCTCGACCATGCCGCGCGTTCTTGCGAGGGCCGACGCGAGGTTGATCTTCAGCATCTCCAAGGTCGCCGGCGCCACCACGACACCCTGGCGCAGTCGAAGCAGCGACGCAATGGCGTTGTCGACGTCGTTGCCGCCCAGGCGCCGGGCGCCGCTGGTCACGATGCCGCCCAACGAGATCAACGCCGCTTCTGACGCTCCCGCGCCGAGCACCGTCACCGCCGAGCCCACGGGGTCCTGCACGGGAAGGCCCAGTCCAATCGCCGCCGCGATCGGGGCTTCGATGAGACTCACCTCGCGTGCGCCCGCTTGAATGGCGGCCTGGCGCAGGGCGCGCCGCTCAATGGGGGTGGCGAGCGACGGAACGCTCATGACCACGCGGGCCCGGCTCAATTTGGAGACGCCGGCCCGGTCGAACAGACTCGAGATGAGACGCGCGGTGACGTCGAAATCAACGGTGGCGCCCTGGGCCAGGGGCCGAAACACGATGACGTGGCGCGGCGTGCGCCCCACCATTTCGAGCGCCTCGTGGCCGATCTCGACCACCTCGCCGGAGTTGGTGTCGATGGCGACGAGGGTCGGCTCGTTGAAAAGCAGTCCGCGTTGGGCCGTGGCGAGACGCGTGTGCGACGTCCCGATGTCAAGTGCGACGTCAGTGGCCATGGCACACGATGTTAGGTCGCCTCGGCGCCCCACCAGAACTGGTGCCAAAAGGCGATTCAACCTCTAAGTTGGTGCCATGAGCGATAACCCATTAGGCGGAATGTTCGGGGATATCTTTAATCTCCTCGGTCAGCAAGGCCCGGACGCGTGGTTTCAGACCGCCACCCAACTCGCCCTCAACATTGCGAGGGGCGAGGACGGCGATCCCAACCCGAAGCCGGTAGAGCGTCAGCGTCTCGAAGAACTCGCCCCGCTCGTGGGGCGCCACGTCGACGCGCTGTTCGGTGTGTCCAGTGAGCCGGTCATCACCGCCGTGAACCGATCGTCGCTCACGATCGCGGCCCTCGCCCAGTGGAAACCGCTCATTCAGCCCATGCTGGCCACGCCACCCTCGACGGGTAGCAACCTCGAACTCGGCGACAATCCAATGATGGCCCAACTCGTCTCGACCCTGGGCCCGCTGTTCACGGGTTTTCAAATGGGATCGGTCGCGGGCCACTTCTCCGAGAGGGCCTGGTCGCTCGCCGTACTGCCGCTGCCCCGTGACGACGCGCAACGCCTGCTCGTCGTGAACAACCTCGCGAACTTCGCCGAAGCCTGGTCGCTCGATCGGGACGAGGTCTACGTCTTCGCACTCGCCCAGGAATTCGTCGCGTCACTCGTGCTCACCCAGCCCGGTACCGGCGACGCCCTTCGCGCGCTGCTCATCGACGCCGTTCGTGAAGCCACCGCCGCCCAGAGTGACCTCCTGGGCAAGCTGCAGACGATGATCAACCCCGAAGACCTCACGTCGCTGATGAGCAATCCCGAGTCGCTGCTCGACAGCATCGAAATGCCCGAAGAGACCGACGCCACCCGCGCGATCAACGCCGCGGCGAGCGTGCTCGGCGCCTTCTTCGACAAGGCCGCCCACGACATCACGGAGGCGATTCTCGGACCACGCCCGGCGCTCGTCGAGGCGTACAGGCGCCATCGACGCAGTGACGCGCGCGGCGAGGATGCGGCGGCGGCGTTGTTCGGGATCTCCACGCAGGGTCCCCATCACGACCAGGCGCGCGACTTCGTCGCGGACTTGAGCGCGGCCCACGGGCTCGGGGTCTTCGACGCGCTGCTACGAGTCGACGGTCTGCCGAGCGCGAAGGAACTGGAGAGTCCCGACCTCTGGTATCAGCGAGTTACCAACTCGCCGCTGGCTTAAGTCTCAGACTCGTCGTAGCCGAGGTTCCACTCAACGAGAAGGTTCTCGCGTTCGGCATCTCGGTTCACGCGTTCGCGGTTGCGGCGGAACTGCGGGTCGTGGGGTGGCAAGAATCGAAGCCGGGCGTCGATCCGGTCCACGAAGGCCTGAATCTGCTCTTCGTCACCAAAGACCATGCGGCACTCCCAGTGGGGGGCGACGGGGCCCAGGTAGATCACCTGGACGTGACCGACGGGCTCGACGACCTCGCTGGACTCTGTGGTCGGGACCTGGCTCACGACACTCCTTCAACTACCTCAAAACTGCTGAACATCCATTGTACTGGTTTGAATGGCGACGTTCCGGAGCGGGCGAACCCGCCACACGGCTCGCCTCGAGGGCTGCGGGGCCTTTACAAGGCCGGATAACTAGTCTTGGAAACTGTGTTCGAGTGCGTGATAAATATCTCCGAGGGCCGCGACCTGGCGCTGCTGGACGTATTTTCGGGTTCGGCGGGAGCCTCCCTGCGCGACCGCCACGCCGACCCCTACCACCACCGTTCGGTGTTCACCTTGATCAACGACCCCGACCAGCTCATCGCGGACGTTCACTCGCTCATTCGACGGGCCTTCGAGCTGCTCGATCTCTCGAGTCACCAGGGGGTGCATCCGCGATTCGGCGTCGTCGACGTCGTTCCCTTCGTGGCGCTCGAGCCCGGCGGGCAGGCCCGGGCCGAGGTCCTTCGCGACGACACCGCTCGATGGATCAGCGCCAACTTCGCGGTGCCCACGTTCCTCTACGGACCGCTCGCCAACGGTACGTTTCGCTCGCTGCCCGACGTTCGAAGAGGGGCCTTTCGCGGCGTGGCGCCGGACTTCGGACCCGCGGAGCCTTCTGCGACCAAGGGCGCGGTTGCGGTGGGGACGCGCCCGGTACTGGTGGCGTGGAACCTGTGGCTCAGCGACACCACCCTCGAAAGGGCCCGGGAGATCGCTCGCACCCTTCGCGGTCCCTGCGTACGCTCGCTGGCCTTTGCGGTGGGTGACCAGGTGCAGGTGAGTTGCAACCTCATCGACGTGTCGACGGTGCGTCCTTCAATGGTCTACGACCAGGTGCTCGCTTCGTTGTCGGCCGAGGAGAGGATCAGCCGAGCCGAGGTGGTGGGCCTCGTTCCCGCGTCGTTGCTCGGATACGAGGACCCTGCTCGATTCGAGCAGCTGGGACTCGATCCCGGCGCCACAATCGAGGCTCGCACCTAGGGGATCAACCCGCCTGCGAGCGGCGCTCGATGGCGCGCGCGCGGCGCAAGCGGCGACGCTCGCGCTCGCTCATGCCACCCCAGATGCCGAACTTCTCACCGTTGTCGAGGGCGTACTCGAGGCAGTCACCTCGAACAACACAGCCACGGCAGACTTCCTTGGCTTCACGAGTCGAGGCACCGCGCTCGGGAAAAAACAGATCGGGGTCGACGCCCATGCAGTTGGCACGAGCCTGCCACCCGCGATCTTCCATGCCGCTCATCAAGTCAACGATTTCCATGTTGTATTCCTCCCCGCCAGCAGCTCCACGCCACCGATGTAATTACAACGGTGTCATTGTGCCGGGGTTTGGGCGAAATTGCAAATTGAAATTTTGAAAGCCCTGATAAGTCCGTCTTTAGGAAACGCGCTAGCCGGCTCGACGGCTGCGGACGAAGTCATCGAGGGCGTAGACGCCCAGTTCATCCACGGACGTGTAGAACGTCCTTCCGCCATTGACGCGACCGATCTGCTCGACGAACGGGAACTGGCTTCGTTCGATGTCGAGGGCGAACGTGTTGATCGTGATGCCCGCCTTCGTGCAGCGAAGCACCTCGGCCATGGTCCTTTCCAATGTCTCGTGCACCGGGGGCCAGGAGAAGAACGGCTCGCCGTTATCCATCAGGTGAGCGGTGGGCTCGCCGTCGGTCACGACCACGATCTGGCGCTCGCCTCGCTCGGTCCGCATCAAGTGGCGGCTCAGGGCGAGCGCGTGCTGCAAGTTGGTGCCGTAGGCGTAATCGATGGTGAGCGCGGGAATATCCTCGATTCGAAGCTCCTGGGCCGTTTCGCCGAATCCCACGACCGCGACGAAATCCCTCGGAAACTTGGAGCGGATGAGTTGGGTGAGCGCGAGGACCATCTTCTTCGCCGGCACCAAATTGCCCCGCATGGCCATGGAGAGCGAAAGGTCGATGGCGAACACCGTCGCCGAGCGGCGGGTGGCCTCGAACTCCTCCACCTCGAAGTCGTCGGGGTGCAGCTTCACCGGAGTACCGGGGCCCTGGCGAAAAATCGCATTTCGTAGGGTGTTTGGCAGATGGAGCGCGAACGGCTCGCCGGGCTCCCAGGGCTTGGACGTCTCCTCGCGGTCGCCCCCGCGAGCCACGGTCGCCTCTCGATGCGAGCCGAGGGTGGGCGAGTTCCTGAGCTGGGCGAACAGGTCCTTCAGCGCCTGCTGACCGATTTGGCGAATCCCCTTCGGGCTCAGGGTCAACTGTCCACCATCTCGATTGACGAAACCCTTGTCCTTCAGACCCTTCAACGCCTCTTGCAGGCGCGCGACGTGCGTGGCGGCATCGTTGCCCAGATTTCGCCGCACGGCGTCGACGTCAACTTCGGGCAGCCCCTGGGCGGCGTTGGCCCGGCCGAGGAAGTCCTCCATGTTCTTCAGTTCGCCCAGTTGCTCCGCCACCGACGTGGCGTCGGCGAACGACGAGCCGTCCTGGCCGCGCATGCGGTGCGCTCGATTCCAATCAATGTCGGGAGTGGCCTGGCGCAGGTTGGAGACCAACCGATTCATCGAGAAGTTGAGCTCCATGTTCTCCATCATCTGGCCGAACAACGCCCGCAGTTCCCCCTGCTGCTCGCTCGAGAGCGAGTTGAACATGGCTTCTGCCGCGGCGGCGCGCTCGGCCATGGCACGAACGACGTCTTCGAGATTCTCGGCGCCGGGAAAGAAGTCGCCGAACTTCTCCATGAAGTCGTCGAAGGATGGATCCAGCTCTTCGCCGCGCCGGTCTTGTTCGATCATGTTCGACAGCGCGTCCATCATGTCACGCATCCGGGCCAGTTCTTCGGGATCGGGCTTACCGAGGAACTCCTTGCTCTGCTCGAAGTAAGTGTCGAGGACATCTTGCTGCAGCTCGCTCATCAGCTGCTCGAACTCCTCTCGCGCTTCGGACGAGACGAACTCGTAGTCGCGGTAGCTTCCGAGCCGCTCGCTCAGACGCTCGCTCATGAGGTCGCGCTGCATGTACTTGCTTTCGACCAGGTCCCTCGTTACTTCCTTGCGCCGTTCGTCATCGGACGCCTCGGCTTCGCCCAGGAGTTCGTCGAGCTCGTTGCCCTCCACGGACTCGATGTCCTCGAGCCAGTCGCGGTAACGCTGCATCTCGCCGTCGGGGTCGGCTTGCTGCTCGAGTTCTCGTCGCTTGGCGCGCGTGCGCTCGAGTAGATCGCGCAGGCCCTCGATCCGTTCGCCGTCGGCGGCGGTGTACCCCTCTCGCAAGAGATGATCCATCGCCTCTTCGAGGTCGCCGCTCTCCATGAAGTCGTCCGCCAACAGCCGCAGCATCTCTTCAACGTCGAGATCGTTGAAGTCATCGTCATCACCGAAGCGACGAAAGCCGTAGCGAACGGCCACTAGCGATTCCTGGAGCGATAGAGGGCGCGCGCTCCCGAGGCGTCCTTCGCCAGTCGCTTGGTGAGGTACAGGCCCTCGAGGATGAACTCGGCGGCGGACGCCAGTTCGCCGTTCGAGGCACCGGGACCGGCGATGCGGCGCACCGGCACCTCCAGCGCGGGCATGGCCGCGAGAATCGCCAGGTAGTCCTTGTCGGGCAGATCGTCACCGGTGTGCACGATCGCTTCGGAGCTGAAGGCCTCGACGATGTCGGGCGCTTCTTCGAGCAGCACGTGCTCGGCGAAGCACTGTCGAACCGAGAGCGACACGAGGGCGGCGATCACCTGATCGGAGTCGCTGTCATCCATGGTGTCGAACTCGATCTTGCCCTGCGTTGACTGGACCATGGCACTGAGGTCGCTCACGCGCGGCACCACGGAATCGTCGTTCGTGCGCAGGGTCCGTCGAAGCGCGTTCGCGACGACGGTCTCGTAGTTGGCGATTGAGAGGCGAACCGACACGCCCGAACTCTGGGAGATCACGTGGCTCTTTCGCGCCACGTGGCTGACGCGCGCGACGATGTCGTCGATGAACCAGGGCACCTTGATGGGCTTGGACGACGTCGGCAGTTTCGCCTCTTGGTGAATGATCGCGATCTCTGTGGTGATCTCGTAGGGGTAGTGCGTGCGGATCTGGGATCCGAAGCGGTCCTTCAACGGCGTGATGAGGCGTCCGCGGTTCGTGTAGTCCTCGGGGTTCGCGGTCGCCACGACCAGCACGTCGAGTTCGAGGCGAACGAGGTGCCCGCGAATCTGCACATCGCGCTCCTCGAGCACGTTGAGCAGCCCCACCTGGATGCGCTCGGACAGGTCGGGCAGCTCGTTCATGGCGAAGATGCCCCGGTTGGACTTGGGCACCAGCCCGTAGGAGAGCGCGCGAGGGTCGTCGAGGAAGAGCCCGCCGGCGACCTTGATGGGGTCGACTTCACCAATGAGGTCGGCCATGGACGTGTCGGGAGACGCGAGCTTCTCCGCGAAGCGCCTCGTGCGGTGCACCCAGGCGATGGGCGTGTCGTCGCCCTTTTCGCCAAGCAACGAAATCGCGTACGCCGAGATGGGCGCGTAGGGGTCGTCGCGGACCTCCGAGCCCTCGATGATCGGCAGCCATTCATCGAGCAGCTCGACAAGTGAGCGGATCATTCGAGTCTTCGCCTGTCCTCGCTCGCCCAGCAAGATGATGTCGTGTCCCGCGAGCAGCGCCGTCTCGAGTTGGGGCAGGACGGAGTCCTCGTACCCGAGTACCGCTGAGGTCAGGGGACGGCCTTCGATGAGTCGCTGCTCGAGGTTGGCTCGCAGCTCTTCACGCACGGACTTCGACTCGTAGCCAGACTGGCGAAGGGCGCCAAGTGTGGTTGGTAGCTCAGGGGGGGCAATTGGAATACTCATGTATCCACCTTATGAGCCGCGCTCGTGATTGGACAGACCTGTTGTGCTCAGCGTTGAAACGCCGATCAACCGGGGCCCGGCGTCGTCGTGACTGCGCCGCTGGTGGCACCGGCGGTGATCGACGTCATCGCAGAGCCGCATTGCGCCCCGTGCAGGTGCAGGCGCTGAGGCTGCGCCGTCGTCACCGAGCTGTTCAGCCCCGGACTTGACCAGTTGCACCGCCAGGAGTTCGGTTCGGCCAGCGCGACGAAGAAGTCTCGCGTCCAGCCCGTCTCGAAGATCGAAGGGCTGTGTTCGGACTGGGGTAGTTGCACGTTGAACACGCCCCCCGGGGCGTGTAGCGGCGTGCTCGCGGCACCCAGGACCGGCCAGAACGGATTCATGTCGAGTTCCATGCCAGTTACAGCCCCGGCGCGCAAGAGTGCCACTCCCACTTGCGCCACGCCGACGCGGCCCATGGTGGCGACGAAAATCATGTTGCCGTTGGCGTCGACGCCGAGTCCGGTGCGCGGTGTCAGCGGGTTGTTGTTGAGGGGCGAGCCCCACTGAGCCCAGTCCGGCGAGTTGGCGGCGGGATTCAGCCTGGAGTCCTCCACCAACGGAGCGAGATTCTGGCGGTACGCGATGGCGTGAAAGCCGGGGGCGGGGAACGTCGCGCTGCCCCACACGCCCATGCTCCAGTGGCCCTCGGCGTTGAGAGCGATCGTCATGTCGCCGCGTACCAAGGGTTCGAGGGTGACCCCGTCCACGGCCGCGCCTCCACTGTGCGCGGCCTTCTTGAAGCCACCGTTGAACACCGCCACCACCCCCGCGAGGCCTTCCGAGGGCCAAAAGATCGCGGAACCGGCGTCGACCGGCACCTCACCCGTCGACATCGGCGGATCGAGCGACCCGACGTGCCAACGCAGCAGCGTGGTGCGGGCCCTCAGGCGCAACACCAGAAAGGCACTCCCCCCGACGATTTCGTTGCGATGGTCAACCATGACGCCGCGCGCTGACCTGCTCGCCACCGTCCAGCCCGGCTGTGCGAGTTCCGCGGCAGTCGTGGTGCCGCTCGGCGAAGCTGCCGTCCTCGGGGCGGTTGACGCCGTGCAACTGCTTGACCAGAAGGCCGTGCCGCTCCCCGCCGCCAGCAGCGCCGCCGCGAGCACGTAGTAGTGACGGGCCATTCGTCAAATTCTAGTTCTCCCTACCGCGTAAGGATCTGTCGCGGTAGGGACCCGACCTCTCGGGTGTCCTCAGCGCGCGGCGCGCAGCGTCTCAGCCACCAGCGACGAGCCCGGCCGATAGGCCAGGTGCGCCGCGCGCGGGGCGTCGAGGATGAGCAGGTCGGCGCGCGCGCCCGGCCCCAGGCGTCCAATGTCGTCGCGACGAAGCGCCCGGGCGCCGCCGAGGGTGGCGGCCCAGAGCGCCTCATCAGGGGTCATCGCCATCTCGCGAACGGCGAGGGCGATGATGAAGCCCATGCTCGTCACGTACGAGCTGCCGGGGTTGCAGTCGGTCGCGATCGCCACCGTGACGCCGGCGTCAAGCATCCGACGCGCCGAGGGATACCGGGAACGGGTGCAGAAGTCGGCCCCGGGCAGCAACGTCGCGACCGTCGGGGATCCCGCGAGCAACGCGATATCCGAGTCGCTCACGAACGTGCAGTGATCGACGCTCGCGGCGTCCAGTTCGATCGCGAGGCGGATGCCGCCGGTCTCGCCCAGCTGATTGCCGTGCAGGCGCAGCTCGAGACCCGCGCCGCGAGCCGCGAGCAGCACCTCGCGCGACTCATCCACGCTGAACGCTCCCCGGTCGCAAAACACATCGGCCCACCGTGCGTGGTCCTTGCACGAGCCCAGCATCTCGCCCGCGACGAGCTCGACGTACGCGTCGCGGTCGTGCGCGAACTCCTCGGGAACCACGTGCGCGCCGAGGAAGGTGACCTCGTCGGTGAACTCCGCCGCGAGCTCGACGAGTCGGGCCTCGCCGCTGACGTTCAGCTCGTACCCGGACTTGATCTCCATGGTCGTGACGCCGCTCGCGCGAAGCTCGCGGGCCCGGCGCGACGTGGCCTCTCGAAGCTGCGACGTCGACGCGGCTCTGGTGGCGTTGACCGTGAGTGCGATGCCGCCGCCGTCGTAGCGCTCGCCCGCCATGCGGGCCTCGAACTCGCGTGAGCGTTCGCCGGCGAAGACCAGGTGCGTGTGCGAGTCGACGAATCCCGGCACGACGGCGCGTCCTCGCGCGTCGAGGTAGTCGTCCGCGTCGGGGGCCTCGCGCGAGGGACCAACCCACAGCACCCGCTGCTCGTCGAGCACGATCGCGGCGTCGCTCAAGCGCCCCATCAGCGATTGGTCGCCGAGCGTGGGATCATTGGTGGTGAGCTCGCCGATATTGGAAATGACCCGGGTGCTCATCAGTCCTCGCGCATCGGAATTCGCACCCCACGCTCGCGGGCGGCCTCGTCGGCGAGGTCGTAACCGGCGTCGACGTGACGAATGATGCCCGTGCCGGGGTCGTTGGTGAGGAC
>PLKM01000039.1 GCA_003141095.1 Acidimicrobiaceae bacterium
GAGCGCTGGTAGTCGGCGAAGAACTCACGCCAGCTTTCGGCGACCGAGTTCGGGTCGGCCAGAAAGCGGTCGTACATGTCGTCGACCAGCCAGGCATTGGGCCCGAACGATCCAGACGCTTCTTTGCTCACCACGCCATCCTCACCGGCGGTCGTCCCGCCTGATTGCTGTGCCCAGCCTACCGGGGCACCTTCGCCCAGAACACCGCCCGGTCGTCGAGAAATCCTGCTCAAGGTAGCGTCGCAGGCGTGCCGCCAACCGTACGCCCGTGTCGCGGCCCGAGGCTCGCACCATGAGCCCGTTCCCGAAGGGCCTCCACGTGGTCGACCGGCCACCCGAGGACGGCTCGTCGCCGCTCGACGCCCCGGTCGTCGTCTTGGTCCACGGTTCCCTCGATCGCGCTGCGAGCTTCCGGCGCGTCGCCCGGCGCCTCCCCGACCTCGAGCTCCTCACCTACGACCGGCGCGGCTACCAGGGCTCGCGCAACCTTCAGCCACTGTCGCTGGAAGACCACATCGGGGATCTCCTCGCCATTGCCGAGCGCGAATCGCAGCACGGTCCCGTTATCTTCTTCGGCCACAGTTTCGGAGGTGTCGTGGCCTTGGGCGCCGCCATTGGCGATCCCACCTGCGCCCAATTGGTCATCACCTACGAAAGTCCTCTGCCCTGGGTGCTTCATCGAGAAACGGGGCGGCCCCAACTTGGTGATGACCCCGAGTACGAGGCGGAGATCTTCTTTCGACGTATGGTTTCAAACAGCGCATGGGAGCGGCTCAGCGAGCACGAACGCGAGTCGCGCCGCTTGGACGGCCCGGCGCTCTTCAGCGACCTCGCGCTACTGCGAACCGGAGCGGTGCCTTTTGATCTCGCCGATCTGAAGACTCCGACGCTCTACGTCTACGGCGACGGGCCCGTGGAGGAGTACTACCGATCCCTCTGCGACTTGCTGGGCACCATGAATCCGCTGATCGAGACCCGCGAGATCCATCACGCCGGCCACGGCGCTCATCTTTCCAATCCCGAGCAACTCGCCTCACTCATCTCTCAGACATGGGAACAATTGTGCGCGTCGGCGTAACCGGATCGTCGGGCTTCATCGGCAGTGCGGTGGTCGCGGCCCTGCACGAACGTGGCGACGACGTCATCAGCTTCGTGCGACCATCTGGACATTCGACCGCCGAGACGACAGTTCGTTGGGATCCCTCGCGACAGCTCGTCGACGACGGCGACCTTCGCCGGGTCGGTGGGTTCGATGCCGTGGTACACCTCGCGGGTGCGGGAATTGCCGACAAGCGTTGGACCCCGGCGCGCAAGCAGGAGATTCTTCTGTCGCGCACCGGGTCGACGTCTCTCTTGGTGAGTGCGCTCGAATCCATGAGTTCGGGTACCGCAGTATTGGCCAGTGGTTCGGCGATTGGCTACTACGGCCCGAGAGGCGATGAAGTGCTCGACGAATCCTCGGTCCGCGGCGCTGACTTCCTCAGTGACGTCTGCGTCGGCTGGGAAAATGCCGCTCTCGCTCTGAATGAGCGAGGTTCGATTGTGACGCTTCTGCGCACCGGCATCGTGATGAGTCAACACGGTGGTGCTCTGAAAAGGCAACTACCTCTCTTTCGCCTGGGCCTGGGTGGGCGGTTGTCGACGGGTCAGCAGTGGCTGAGCCCGATATCGCTACGTGACGAAGTGCGGGCGATTCTCTGGGTTATCGATCATAAAATCGCCGGTCCGGTCAATTTGGTCTCCCCCGAACCCCTGAGGAACAGCGAATTCACGAAAGCCCTCGCCCACGGACTCCATCGTCCGGCCTTCGCTCGAGTGCCCGCCATCGCCCTCCAACTCGTTCTGGGCGGCGAACTGGCCTCGAGCGCCGTCCTGGCCAGCCAACGAGTACTCCCTAAGGTCCTTGCAGATACTGGGTTTTCGTTCGATAACCCTACGCCTGACTCGATAATTTCCTCATCAATTAGGTCATAATTCGGTTCAGCGTTCGGGTCCTTTGAAATTGATTCAGACGTTCTTACGTTAATTTTGCTTTCTTCTTTCTTTACGCTTACAACTTGTATCCCCTGATTACCCCCGATACAGTGGCCGGTAATCCATCTTTCGGGTGGGCAAATTGAAGGTGACCATTCACGTGGTTCAGGGAGGCAATATCAATATGCAATTCAAAAACAAACTGAGGCTCATGGTGACGATTGGCGCGGTCGGCGCGGCGTTATCGATGAGTCTGGTTGCTGCGAGCTCGAGCGGCGCGGCGACTGCAAGCACCAGT
Source organism: Acidimicrobiaceae bacterium (assembly GCA_003141095.1). Lineage (GTDB taxonomy): Bacteria > Actinomycetota > Acidimicrobiia > Acidimicrobiales > RAAP-2 > RAAP-2. The sequence continues at coordinate 2,273 of PLKM01000039.1, forward strand.
AAAAATACGATTACCTTTGCCGAAGGTCCAGGCGCAAATCCTAACTGGATTTTCCCCTACCAGTCCTGTACTGACTTCTCTGTCAGCGTCATCAATGCGTTCATCGACGAAATGTATCGTCCGGTTTACTGGTTTGGACTCGGTGCCTCCGCCACGGTCGTGCCGAAGCTTTCAACGGCCAACATGCCAGTAATGAGCAACAAGAACAAGACGGTCACCATCACGATGAAGGGATGGAAGTTCGCGGACGGACAGACCATCAACGCTGAGTCAGTCATGTTCTTCTTGAACATGTACAAGTCCGACCCGACCGCCTACTGCGGCTACAACGCCGGTTACGGTATCCCGGACCAGGTTTCAAGTGCGCATGGCGCAGGCAACACGGTGACCATCAACTTCAAGGTCGGGGTGAACCCAAACTGGATCCTCTATAACTACCTCTCCGAGTTGTACCCCATGGCCAACTCATGGGACATAACCGCTCCCGGCAAGACGTCAACCTGCGCTACCGGTGCCTACGGTGCCGCCTCGACGAACGCAGCCTGTAAGGCCGTCTACACGTACCTCACCGCCCAGTCGAGCAAGACGTCGACCTACACCGACACCATGTGGCAGTCGGGTGACAGCGGTCCATGGAAGCTGTCGTCATTCGACAACCTTGGCAACGTCACCTTTGTCCCGAACTCCAAATACTCTGGTCCCCAGAAGGCACAGGTGAAGTTCGTCAAAGAGGTAGCCTTCACCACAGCCACGGCTGAGCAGACGGCGCTTCGTGCGGGATCGATCGACCTTGGTTACGTTGACAACTCGGTTCTCACTACCCAGGGAACGCCCCAAAAGCCTGGTGCGAACTGGGCATCAGTCGCGAGCAACTACAACCTCGAGGTCGGTGCTCCGTGGTCGGTTGACTACGCCGCCTACAACCTGAACCCGAAGAACCCGCAGGCCGTATTCCTCGACCAGCTCTACATTCGCCAGGCCCTCCAGATGACGGTTGACCAGAAAGCGATGATCAAGAAGATCTACAAGGGCTACGGATACGTGCAGATCAACCCGCTGCCACCGGTTACGCCATCGGCAATCTCGGGCGGAGCCTCGACGAAGAACCCGTACCCGTACGACCCATCCAAGGCGGCAAAGCTCCTGAAGAGTCACGGCTGGGTCGTCACCGGCGGCAACGCCACGTGTGAGAAGGTCGGCACCGGTTCGTCCGACTGCGGCGCCGGAATCACCAAGGGTGACAAGTTGGTCGTGTCGTTAGAGTACGGAAGTGGCGTTCCGGTGTTGGCCTTGCAGGTCAACACCGAGGTGTCCGAGTGGAAGTCAATCGGCATTTCGACCAAGATCGTCTCAGTACCCTTCGACAGTGTCGTAAGTGACTGCGTAGGCAACTCGTCGAACTGGAGCATCTGCTTGTGGGGTGCGGGTTGGATTTACGCACCGGACTACTACCCATCGGGTGAGTCGCTGTACGTGCCGGGTGCCAGCTTCAACATCGGTAAATTCAGCGATCCTGCACTGACGGCGGCCGTCAAGTCCTCGACCTTAGGTACCGCGTCGCTGAAGCAGTTCGCCAATATCGCGGCCAAGGACCTTCCGGACTTGTACCAGCCCAACACGACGAACAACTACACAGGTAGCGGCATCGGCGAAGTCATCAAGACGTTGAAGAGCAAGATTGGCTTCACTCCGAACTCGCTCGAGAACTTCATGCCGGAGTACTACTCCTTCTAACCAGGCAGTCAGTTTCAGAGCTTCACGCAACAACAAACGGCCCCCATCCCGGGGGCCGTTTGTTGTTGCGTCTGGCGTCAGAATCGCAGGATTCGAATCACTTTCTCCAGTGACACGCCGACGATTTCGCGAGAACCGCACTGATAAACTTCCGCCATGCTGAACTATGTGCTGCGGCGACTGGTGCAATCCTTCATTGTGCTGCTCATCGTGATGCTCCTTATCTTCACCCTCCCCTACTTCGAACCCAACGGGATTTTGGCTCCCGCTTATATAGTGCTCGGCACTCACGCCACGCCCCAGTCGATTCACCTGTGGGGAGAGCAGAACGGGATCTTCCATCCCTATTTCGTGCGCTTTTGGAACTATCTCATTCAAGTATTTGTCCACTTCAACTTGGGACACTCCTATAAGCAGAACCTGTCGGTCTGGGGAATTATCTCGCTCTACGTTCCGCGCACCATCTGGTTGGCACTTTCATCCCTCATCTTGACCGTCCTCATCGCGGTTCCCCTGGGAATTTTTCAGGCCTCGAGGAGAAACACCACCTTCGACTACGTCGCGACGAGCGGGGCCTTTATTCTCTATGGCATACCCGCCTTCTTACTCGGCATCTTGGCGCTGCAGTTCTTCAGTTTCGGTTGGCCCCACCTTCCCGCCTCTCCTCCCGGTAATGTCGCCCCTTGGGCAATGTTCACCGACCCCGCGGGGTTCATACTTCCCGTGCTGACACTGACCCTGCTCAGCATTGCATTCCTCAGCCGCTTCATGCGCAGCGCTGTCCTGGAGGTCCTGGTCCAGGACTACGTGCGCAGCGCCAAAGCCAAGGGCTGCAGCCGAAGCAGGGTTCTCTTCCGCCATGCGTTTCGCAATGCACTAGGTCCCATCGTGATCATTCTCGGCCTTTACTTTCCGGGACTCCTAGGGGGGGCTGTGGTGATCGAGAGCGTCTTCAACTACAGCGGACTCGGAATTCAGACCGTCACCGCCGCTTCAACCCTCGACATTCCAACGGTCCTCGGTATCACCCTGTTGGTGGCCATACTGACGCTGTCGGGGAATTTCTTGGCCGACATCATGCTCGGCGTCGTGAATCCTCGGATTCGTATTGAGAGATCAGGTCAGTGAGCGATCGCCCCGACAACCTTGTCGCTCCTTCGAGCGTTGACCTCACCGGCGGCGACGACACCAATCTGAGCGACGTCATCGTGCCGATGTGGCGCCAACGTCTGCGAATCTTTGCCCATAACAAGCTCGCCGTCACGTCAGTTATCTTCCTGGTCGCACTCATCCTCTTTTGTTACTTGGGTCCAATTCTGTACCACACCAACCAAACAGATCAGGCCACCGCTCTCAACAATCCATTCAACGCACCTCCTTCGCTCAAGCACCTGCTCGGCACTGACAGCTCCGGATTCGACGAGCTTGGACGGATCATGTTCGGTGGTGAGTATTCACTGAGCCTGGGTATTCTCGCGGGAATGATCACCATCGTGGTCGGAACGATCTACGGGATGGTTTCGGGCTTCTTGGGTGGGATCGTTGACACCATCATGATGCGCTTCCTTGACGCGCTCCTCTCCATCCCCCTGCTCTTCCTCTTGATCACCCTCATTGCAGTCTTCGAGAGGTCGACGGTCTTTCTCATCGTCATCATCGGGGTGACTGGATGGTTCGGCAACGCGCGCATTATCAGAGGCGACGCCTTGCTCATCAAGAAGCTCGAATACTCGCAAGCCGCGACCGCCATGGGCGCCAGCAAGTGGCACATCATCCTGCGCCACGTTTTCCCCAATTCAATGAGCAACATCGTGACCGTCGCCACGTTCTCGGTGGCCGATGCGATTCTGTTCCTCTCAACGCTGGGGTTCCTTGGTCTCGGAATTCCCACACCCCAGACTGACTGGGGAACCATGTTGCAGAATGGTTCGGTGCAGCAGTCCAACGGCTTCTGGTGGGAGATCTACCCCACGGCACTGCTCTTCGTGCTGCTGATCGTCGCCATCACCTACGTGGGTGAGGCGCTGCGCGACGTTTTTGAAGTCCGTCTTCTCGAACGTTAAGTCCGAGCTACAGACTCCACGCGGGGCGTCGCGAGATCCATATCAACGCTACGAGCCGAGCGTCAAACTCGTTCGCCCAAGGTAACCGGTGTCTTCATCGGAAAGTGGCACGCCGCCCGCTGAGTCTCGCCAAACTCACGGAACATGGGTTCTTCGCTGGCACAGATGTCCTGCGCCTTGGGACAACGAGTCCTGAAGCGACAGCCCGATGGCGGGTTCACGGGTGAGGGAAGCTCACCTCTCACCTGGCTGCCGCGGCGCTGGTGCGCCTGTTCGGGGTCCGGTACGGGAACCGCGTCCAGCAGGCCCTGGGTGTAGGGGTGCGCCGGAGCACGAAAGACCGACTCCGCGTCGCCGAGCTCCACGATCTTTCCTAAGTACATGACGGCAATCGTGTTGGCCATGTAATAGACGACCGCGAGGTCGTGGCTCACCATCACGTAGGAAAGGTTGTGCTCGCGCTGGAGATTCTTCATCAGATTCAAGATTTGGGCCTGAATGGAAACGTCCAGCGCCGAAACGGGCTCGTCGGCGACGATCAAACGGGGATTAAGCGCCAACGCACGGGCGAAACCGATGCGCTGACGCTGTCCTCCCGAGAACTCATGCGGGTAGCGGTCCGATGCCATCCGGTCGAGACCCACGGAGAGCAGAAGCTCGCCCACGCGTTCCCGCTGCTGGGCTTTCGACCCTTCTCCTTGGATCATCAGGGGCTCTCCCAGGATCTGGGCGACTTTCATGCGGGGGTCTAGCGAAGAATAGGGGTCTTGGAACATCATCTGGCGATCTCGACGATCAACGCGCGATGACTGGTGTCCCTTCGCGGAAACCAGCTTTCCATCAAAGTGGATCGAACCCGCTGTCACGGCCTCGAGGCCGACCAGCATTCGCCCTATCGTCGTCTTTCCGCAGCCCGACTCGCCAACGAGCCCCAGGGTCTCACCTTGCTTCAGCGTGAAGCTGACGCCGGAAACTGCTTGGATGGCTCCGGTCTTGTGGCGAACCAACCCGCCCCTGATCGGGTACTCCTTCACGAGTCCCTCAACCCGCAACAACTCCTTGTTCGGCTCGTGGCTCGCCAGCACGGTCTCCCCCGCTGCGCGCACGACGAGCGCTTTGGGACCAGAAGTCGGGTGGAAGCAGGCGTAGGCGTGGCCTCCCTCGACCGTGAGTGGCGGATCCTCAACTCGGCATTGGTCAGTGGCGAACGAGCACCTCGGAGCGAAACGGCATCCCACAATCTCCTTGCTGAGATTTGGTGGCATGCCCGCGATGGAAGACAGCTCGTGCTTGGTCGTGTTTTCCAGGTTGGGCATTGAGGCCAGGAGCGCCTGCGTGTAGGGATGGCGCATCGAGCGGAAGAGCTCCGGCGTGGAGGCTTCCTCGGCCTTCTTCCCGCCGTACATCACCACCACCCGGTCAGTGCGGCCCGCGATAACACCCATGTCGTGAGTGATCAGCAGCATCGCCATGTCCAACTCTTTACGCAAGTTGTCGAGAATGTCCAAAATCTGCGCTTGAATGGTCACGTCGAGTGCCGTCGTCGGCTCGTCGGCGATCAATAGTTTCGGACTACACACCAAACCCATTGCGATAATGACGCGCTGGCGCAGGCCGCCCGAGAGTTCAAACGGGTACTGATTGAGACGTTCAGTAGGACGAGGCATCTCCACCATCTCGAGAACTTCCAGGGCGCGTTTGCGAGCGTCAGCTTCACTCGCGCCCGTATGGATTCTCAATCCTTCACCAATCTGCCGGCCAATTTTCGTGGTGGGGTTAAGAGAGCTCATCGGGTCTTGCGGAATCAGGGCAATCGTTCGACCGCGCTGACTTTGCATCTTCTTTTCCGAGAGACCGGCGAGATCGACATCGTTCAATAGAATTTTGCCGTCAGCGATCTTTCCACTGCCGGGTAGGAGGCGCATGATTGCCAGTCCTGTGGTCGTTTTACCACATCCTGACTCTCCAACGAGGCCTACGCACTCACCCGCATTGATCGAGAGTGAAAAATCATCCACCGCAGTAGCGAGAGTATCGCGCATTGAAAACTGGACCTTCAAGTTCTTGACGGTGAGCAGTGTTGACATAGTTAAGCAATCTTACTCATCGTGGCCGAATTCGCTGATTTCACGGCTCAACGAAAGTTCGGCGATTACGTGAGTGGCGGGGGCTCTTTTTGGGGAAGTTTCCACGACCGACGATGTTGAGCGGACGGGCCGTGGGTCCGTATCGCCTGGAGATGTCCAGGCGCCCCGTAGCCCTTGTTGGCTGACCAACCGTATTGCGGAAATTCGTCGTGCATCTCGGACATCCGCCGATCGCGACTCACCTTCGCGAGAACCGCGGCCGCGGCGATTGCGGCGCTCGAACAGTCCCCTCTCACAATCGTGGTGACGGGCAGATGCGAGTACCGAAGTTCCGGAGGAGTCTCGATACCAAAACCAATGTCGAGCGGAGCCGTCAACAGATTGAAGGACCCATCGATCAGCGCGTGACTTGGTGCAACCCTTAGTCCGTCGAGTGCCCGGGTCGCGGCGACCGCGAGGGCCAGGCGAAGACCCCAGGCGTCGATCTCGTCGGCGCTCACCGAGCCGAGTGACCAATCCGCGGCCCAAGCTCTTAGAGGATCGACGAGCGCCTCACGCTTGGCTGGTGTGAGAAGTTTTGAATCGTTCAGTCCCCTGGGCGGAGCCGCATCATCTACGAGGACAACCGCACCAACCGTCATCGGCCCCGCCAAAGCGCCGCGGCCAACTTCGTCAATGCCAACGACGATCTCGCCGCGCAGGACCAACGGGCGCTCGTACTGAAGCAGATCAACAACGGACGTGGTCATCTCCCTAGGGTACCGATGGAACCAGGCACCTAGCATTCAGTCTCATGAACAACGTTGCCGTAGTGGTACCACTCAAGCGCTTCGACGTCGCGAAACGCCGGCTTCGCCAGGGCGGTACGGAACAAGTCACCGCTCTGGCACGCGACCTCGCGCTGGGTGTCGTGCGGAGCTGTGCGCCTCGACACGTGATAGTGCTCAGCGAATCTGCAGCGATCTCAAACTTTGCTCGCGAAAACGGCGCGGAGGTATTCGAGTCAGACGCTCGCAACCTGAACGAGGCGGTCCAACGCGCCTACGAGGAGTTAGGTGATCGCTTCAACCAACTCATTTTCGTGCACGGCGACTTGAAACTCCCCGAGGGCCTCGGGGCCTTCGACCCGGAGGCGGGCGTGACCATCGTCACCGATCATCATCAAGCCGGCACGAACGTTCTCGTCGTACCGACTCGAACAGAGTTTCGTTTCGCCTATGGGCCAAACTCCAAGAGACTCCACGAGAGCGAGGCCGCCAGATTAGCGCTGCCCTGTCGAGTGATAACGGACAGCCCGTGGAGTCTTGATGTCGACGAACCTGGTGACCTCGATAGACGCCAGTAGAGCATTCGAGGGGGCCCGAAGGCCCCCTCGAACTCAAGTCCCAGAGGGACTAGTACTACTTACGCTTAGCGACGCGCTTGACGGCCTTCTTCGCCGGAGCCTTCTTCGCTACCGCCTTCTTGGCGGGGGCCTTCTTGGCCGGAGCCTTCTTGGCTACGGCCTTCTTTGCAGGTGCCTTCTTGGCCACGGCCTTCTTTGCGGGGGCCCTCTTCTTAACTACCTTCTTGGCCGGAGCCTTCTTTGCTACGGCCTTCTTCTTCGCGGCTGTTGCCACTTTCCCTCCTTGGGACTCAACGTTGAATCAATTTGGGACCTCGAGCACACCACCGTGGTGAACTCAATCTCGGTACCGCCTTGACAGACGTGAACTCGACCATGTGCCACCCAGCTTCCCAGCTGTGCGGCGACTGTTCGCAGTGCACGGTCCTCGCGAAAGAGCGCAATACAAAAGTGCTGCGAACAATACTTTTGTAAAACATTGGCCTCCTCCGCAGAAGGACATCTAAAAGTTCACTCGCTTTACACACAAATGTCAAGCATTTCGAAATTTATTACAACATTTGTGTTGAGTGGAAAATTTTGACGGCATCTATTTAGGTCGAGCGAACGACGGTGACGCGTCAAGTGGACCGCAACGATCAACTCTCGTGCTCGGTCCAAGTCGGAGTGGAAAGACAACCTCGCTCATCATTCCTAACCTTCTTCTCACGTCGCGAAGTTGTGTCATCACGTCAACAAAAAATGACGTCGTGTCACTCATGGCGCGTGCGCAACGCGATGGTGCCACGCTGCTCTTCGATCCCTCGGGCACCGTAGAAACGCCGCCGGGCGTGCAGAGAGTTGGTTATTCACCTCTTCGACAGTCACGTGAATGGGATGGCGCGGTGCTCGCGTCGCGAAGTCTCATTGACGTCGCTCGGCGGGGACGAGGCGACCGCGGGGACGACCACTGGACCGAGCGAGCGGGTGCTCTCGTTGCGCCGTTACTGCACGCAGCCGCGCTCAAGGGTGAATCGCTAGGGCGGCTCGCGTCGCGCGTCGACGAACGAAGTGGTGACGACGCGCTGCGCGAACTCGACGATCGGTACGGCGAACACCATCCGGCGGTGAGTTTGCTGCGCGGCGTGCTCGCCACTGAGGAGCGGGAGCGATCGGGCATCTGGTCCACGGCATCGGGACTCTTCTCGGGCATGCGAACTGACGCGGCCCGGGCGTCGGCTCGTGAGGCGCCGCTGGATGTTGAGGCCTTTCTCTCCGGTCCTCATCAGCTGCACGTTGTGGCACCGAGTCGTCACCAAGCGGTCACAACTCCCCTGGTCGTGGGGCTCGTTGAAGAACTCGTTCACGCGACGTACGACCGCCACGATCGAGGGGCACGCCTGCTGCTCGCGCTCGACGAACTCGCCAACGTGGCGCCGCTCCCGCGTTTGGCGAGCATTGTGTCCGAAGGAGGGGGTCAGGGGGTCCTCACGCTGGCGTGTCTTCAAGACCTCAGCCAGGCCCGGAACCGTTGGGGTGCATCGGGTGAGGGCTTCCTCTCCTTGTTCCCAACAACCGTAGTGTTGCCCGGGATCGCGGACCGGCCGACGCTCGAACTCCTCCAACATCTGGCCGGTAGGTCACTGGTGTCGAGCCCCATGGTGCAAGTTGATCGCCGTGGCAAAGCGGCCGGTTACTCGACCAGTTGGGTCGAACGAGATCGCGCCACCCTCGCAACCATTGCCCAGGGACGACCTGGTTACGGACTCGGGCTCGATGCGGCCAAGTCCATGAAGTGGATAGAGCTGACCCCGGCGTATCAAGACGAAAGATTTCGTGGTCACCTCGACCGGTCGGAGCGGTCGGACCGGTCGGACCGGTCGCGCGATCGATGACTCCACTCGTGAAGATCCCTCTCCCCTAGCGGTCGCGGTCCTTTCTCTCGAACAAGGCCCGTCATTCTCGCTTGGGCGACGCCAATGGACATCTCTCGAACGCCGCGTGAATCCGCCAGCGTCGGATAGAGGGTATCAATAGACCGGGCGACGTCGCGCGGACTTTGACCAAAGCGGGCCGCATTCGCCCACGCCTCGACGATATGTCGTCGCGCGACCTCGAAGCGCCCTTCGAGCGAACCGGCGAAGGAATGTTCATCGAGATCCGTTCGATGGGTGCGGGGGCCCTCAATCGAACCCTGCGATTCGAACCGTTGTCGGTCCCTGTTCCACGACGCGACGACTTCACTTCTCTGCCAACTCAGTTTTTCGCCGCGTTGGTTGAAGTGTCCACCCCAGAGTGCTCGATAACCTTCGTCCAGCCCCTCCACGTGCTCGATGCCCTGAAACGATCGCCAGGCCACCCACGGCGTTCGCTCGCCCAACTCGTGTCGAAGTGACGAGCGATAGAGGGCATCGGCGGTCTTCGCGTGGACGAACAACGAACGGCTGTCGAGAACGGTGCGAGCATTCTCGAGCCGAGCGCCGACCAAGACGTGATCGTGGAGATGAGGCTCCCCGTGCCGGTTGATTCCGTGGGTGAAGCTCACGATACTGCTCCACCGCCCGCGCTCGTCTCGCTCCATTCCGTCGCGCCGATCCCTCACCACCAGCGCACGCTCCTCCAAGTATTCGACCGTGGCCCGTACTGACTGACGGTGCGCTTCGATGACCCCCGGAGCACTCGAGGGATCAAGTGCGACGAGAATGGATACTGGTCGAGGAGCGGCAAACACCAAGTCGTATCCCTGAATCTGCGAGCGTTCGGTCGTGGAGAGGACTCTGGCCACGTCGAGGGGTTTGCGAACATCACCCTCGCCTCGAAGCCACCAACCCGGTCCTCCGTCGCGCAGGCCGTCCAACTCGTGGGCCCGATCGTCCGTGAAATAGGCAACGTCGTTTGACCGCCGGGTAAATATGCGAAGCACCAAGCACCTCCGTGGAGGTACTCAACGGTCGCTCTAGAGCTGCGCGACGATCCTTTTGGCGAGTTCGTGACCGGCCTTGGAGAATTTCGCCGTCGCGACGACGGCCCCCGGTCCCGCCAGCAGCATCAAATGGTCAAGAAACGACTCGTCCGACACACGGAATCTCACTGCATGACGACCATCGTCCAGGGCAGTCCACTGTGCGCTCGGAAGAGGTTCGAAAAGAAACCGCTGTGACGACTCGATCACGACGACGACCTCATCGCCCCCTTCACCAACTTGAGTCAGCCAGTTGATCGCCGTGTCGCCCGGCCGAGGTTCGCCCGCTGGCGATTTCGCCAGAATTGCGTTGATCCGGTCCACCCGGAACGTGCGCCACGCCTCGCGCGTCGTGCAGTAGGCGCGAACGTAGGTATGACCGTTCAGGACCTTTATTTCGCGCGGTTCAATCAAGCGGAGCCGCGACTCCTCCGCCACGCCCGGCGTGTACTGAATCTTTATCTGCTCGTGGTGCTCCACGGCGCGCTGGACTTGGGCGAGCAGCGATTCGTTGGTAGCGAGTTCCACCTGCACGAAAGAGCTCGCGACGTCCTCAATCTTTTGAATTGCCGAGTAGATAGCCGGATCCGTGTATACCCGTGACGCCTCACGAAGGGCGATGTTGAGTTCAAAGAGGTCTCGCCACATGAATGGCGAGGGCTCGTCGAATTCGTTGACGAAATCGGCCCGGTACGTCGAATCATCGCCGTCCTCGTTCTCCCAGTCGTCGCACTCCTTCATCACGTGGGCCGGGAACAGACCCGAACCGTCGTTGGACTCGGCCATTGGCTCGAGTGACGACAGCCGGTCCATGATCAGTCGAACGTGACTGGGCTCTAACGAGAACCGGCTGGCGAGCTCGCTGATTCGAAGTCCGTCGTCGGCCATGTACACCGCGTGCAGTAGTTGCAGGGTCTCGCCGAGCACATCGTTCGAGGCGGGCCCGGAGAACCTCAGCTTCTCAATCGAAGGAGCCTTGCCCCGATTCACGCCGTCGAGCCAGTTCTCCAGGTCAGCCTTGAGCGACTTGGGGCTCTGTAGTCGAACTCGCTCGGCGGCCTCGAGCACAAAACGAAGGGCCAACCGGGAACTTTCGAACGAGATACCAATTTCGACCTTGCCGTCCTTCTTTTGGGCCGCCAGGGCAGAGGGATATTGACGAAGCAACAGGTCGGCGTAGTTGGTATTGGTGGTAACGACAACGTCAATCGGTGACGGGGTCTTTTGAAACTCAGCCCGCCACGCCTTCGCAATGGCGAGCGACCCCGGATCGACTTCGTACGTGTCGGGCAGCACCGTCGGCATCGAGGTGATTCGCGAGATGCGGTAACCCTTGATTTCATTCGTGCCCATCACGCGCGCGACAAGATACGACGTTCCATGGAAGACGTCGATGACGAGGGGCTCGACGACGCGCATCTTGTTCGTCGACGACTGGTACGAAAAGGCCAGTGCGCGATGGAGCTTCAACGCTCGAACCACCGGCGTGTAGTAGGTCGAGAACTGAAGGCCGCCGTCGCCCGCGGGGGCTTCATTGAAGACGCTGAAGGCGCCCGACGAACCGAAACCGCAGAATCGCAAGGCGAGTTGGACGACTCGCTGCTCGCTCTGCGTGAAATGTATGGCCGGCGCGTAGCCGCTCGAGGGGTCAATCTTGTAGCCAATGGTGTCATCGGGCAGCGTGACGGTTTCGATCTCGAAGCCCAGTTCACGGATTCGGGCCTTGTCACGCTCGAACTTCTGGCGAACGGCGCCCTCGTTGCCCTCGTAGGCGCGGATCTTCTTCGGGCCTTTGGACGAGACGGGATACTCGTCAATCTTCAGGTCGCGCACGATCTCTTCTTGGGTGAGAGGTCTCGCGTCAGTCCAGGCACGCTGCAACAACAAGACCAGCGCAATGAGCCGCTCCCGACTCTGCTCTACCCCGCCACGAATGCTGCTCATCGAACTCCCGTCATAGTCATATCGAGGGTACTGGTCTTCCGTGACAATGCAGCGAAGAGGCCCAAGGAACTACTTCTCGGTGCGCTTCACGGCCCCAAGACCGAGGGCTTCTTCTCGACGCCAGGTTCCCGATCGTCCGCCGGATTTTTCCCACAGCGCGACCGCCTCGACGGTCATTGTTCGGTCGGTTGATTTGCACATGTCGTAGATCGTCAGGGCCGCGACCGTGACCGCCATGAGCGCCTCCATCTCGACGCCCGTGCGGTCGACGGTATCGACGCTCGCTTCGACGTCAATGTGGGTATCAGCGATAGTGAAATTCACGTAGACGTTGCCAACCAGCACCGGATGCGACATTGGCAAGAGCGAAGCCGCGTGCTTGGCGGCTTGAATCCCCGCGACCCTCGCCGTCGCCAAGACGTCGCCCTTGTTCATGGCGTTGGCGGCCACGCTGGCCGTCGTCTCGGCCAGCATGTTGACCCGACAGCGTGCGAGAGCCCGTCTCGCGCTGACCTCAGACGGGCCCACGTCGCGCGGGAAAGCCCCGTCGAGCGATGTTCTTCGAAGTTGGTGGAAGTCGTCCACTGGGCAATGTTACCGAGGTACTGACTGGCCGGGTGACGAGAGACGGTACACTTCCCACGTCGCTTTGCTGTACAGGAGTTGCTCATGCCGACCTACGAATACGAATGCCAGACGTGCCATCAGCGTGTCGAAGCCGTCCAGAAGTTCTCCGACCCCGCCCTGACGACCTGTGAGGCCTGTGGAGGGGAGCTGCGAAAGGTTTTCTCCTCGGTGGGCATTGTCTTCAAGGGCAGTGGTTTCTACAAGAACGACAGCCGAGGGTCGAGTTCGTCGACGACCCCACCCGCATCAACGGCCCCGGCCGCGGCAACAACACCGGCGACGCCGGCGAGCACCCCAAGCCCCAGTACCGCAACCAAGACCGCCGACTAGGAGCCGGAGACGGCTATTCCCTCGATGGCGAGGGACTGACCGGACGCACTGCCCGGCAGCCACTCAATGTCGCTGCCGACGTAAAGGACGTCGAGCAGCATTCGCTGCAGCGTGGACGCGACGGTGATCTCGCGCACGGGCTCGGCGAGTTGGCCATCGCGAATCATGAGTCCCGTGACACCCACCGAGAAGTCACCCGATATCGGGTTGACCCCCGAGTGCACCCCCGTCAACGACTCGACGAAGATTCCGTTGCCCACCCTGCGAAAGATCTCGGCCTGATCGATGTCGCCGGACTCCAGTTGCAGCGCGCGGCATCCCGCGGACGGCGATCCCGCGATCCCGCCTCGAACGGCACTGCCCGTCGAGGTGGTTCCGGCGCGGCGAGCCGACACCGTGTCGTACACGAAGCCCTTGAGTCGACCGCTTTCGATGAGCACGTTTCGCCGACACGCGAGGCCTTCGCCGTCGAACACACTCGCCGCGAAGTGCCGAGGATCGGTTGGATCATCAACGAGAGTGAACAGTGGCGACGCCACGTCTTCACCGATTCGATTGGCGAAGAACGACCGGCCGTAGACCACCGCTTCGCCGCTGAGGGCCCCGCCAATGATCGAGAGCAGGGTTGCGGTGCTTCGAGGGTCGAATACTGCGGTGCACCTCATTGAGGCGGGCTTCACCGCGCCCAGCATTCGAGTGGCCCGCGATATTGCGTCCTTCGCCGCCTCGTGAATGTCGAGGTCGCGAGGGGCCCTTCCCGTCGAGAGTCCCCACCCGGTCTGATCACTCTTGCCGTCCGTCGCTATCGCTTCAACCGACAGGTAGGCGCCCGACCTCGCGTACGATGCCCGGATGCCCGTCGTCGAGACAATCGCCGCTTCGGCGACGTAGTCCGAATAGTTGGCCGAGTCGACCTGGCGGATGCGGGGATCCCCCGCTCGGACTATTCGCTCGAGCTCGATCGCCATCGCGATCTTTTCGTCCAGCGGCGTGGTCAGGACCGATTCGTCGGTCAGCTCCAACGTCGCGCCGGTGACGCCGTCGGGTCGCGCGAACGCGATGAATTCATCCTCCGTGGCGAAGCGAGCATTGTCGCGTGCCTCACGCAAGGCGTCGGTGATCGCTTCTTCATCGAGTGATCCGGCCCACGCCGTGCCAACCTGCGCTCCCGCCGGACCGTCTCGCAGCACCCGGATACCGACCCCCGAGGACGCCGCGCTCGAAAGATTCTCAATCCCTCCCTGGTAGGCCTGGACTTCGGTTTCAACGCCACTCGCGAGATGATACACCTCGATCCCTTCAGAGCCCTTCGCCGATTCGAGGATTCGCTCGGCGTGGGCCATCAACTCGCTCACGATGCCGTACCTCCGATGGTCACACCCGACAAGCGCATCGTCGCCTGGCCCGTACCCACGGGAACCTGCTGGCCATCCTTGCCGCAGGTTCCCGGCGTCATGGAGAAGTCCATCGCGACCGCGTCGACGCGCTGCAGGGTCTCTGGTCCGTTGCCGATGAGGTTGCAATCACGAAGTGGCGCCGTGATCTTGCCGTCTTCGATGAGGAAGGCGGACGTCATGCCGAAGACAAAGTCGCCGGTCGCCGTGTTCACCTGGCCACCGCCGAGTTGGGCGACGTACACCCCTCGAGGAGTCTGCGCCACGATTTCGTCGGCGTCGGACTCTCCGGCCAGCAGGTACGTGTTGGTCATTCGAACCATCGGCAGGTGCTGGTAGCTCTGTCGCCGACCATTCCCCGACGAGACACGACCTTCTTTTCGAGCGCGCAGGTAGTCCCACATGTAGTCGGTCAAAATACCGTTCTCGATGAGCACGTTTCGAGCGCCCGGGCGACCTTCGTCATCGATTGCCAAGTACCCCCACTCGCCCGTGACGGTGCCGTCGTCGACCAGCGTCACGAGGGGACTGGCCACTTGCTGTCCGACTTTGCCGGCGTACACCGACGCGTTCTTCAAGATCGCATCGGCCTCGAGCCCGTGGCCGCNNGGCAGGTCGCCCGAGGGGGCGGGACGGGCGTCGAGCTTGGTGATGGCCTGGTGGGCGGCGCCGCGCGCGGCATCCTCGATCGCCTCCATGGTTAAGAGTTCAAATCCTCTGGTTCCAGCAACGGGCCGGTAGCCAGTCTGCATTCCGACGTCCCCGCTCGCCACGCACGAAATATTGAAACGCGTGCGAACTTGGTGATCGGAGGCGAACACGCCGTCGGAGTTCGCGACGACGAAGCGTCGACTGGAGTCACCCAACGCGACCTGCACTTGAGTGATCGACGAACCTTGCGACCTCGCGATGTCGTCGGCGTGATGAAGCAGTTCGATCTTCTTGGCCTTATCGACGTCGCCGGGCAACAGCGTGGCGTGCGTTGAGTAGTTCGTGAGGGGCCCGAGGGCGATTTCCCGGACTCCCCCACCTCCCTCGCGCGCAACCGCCGCCGCCGCCTGGGCGGCGGCGACCAGGCCACTCTCCGAAAGGTCAGCGGTGTGCGCGAAGCCCGTCGTTTCTCCGACGACCACGCGAATTCCCGCACCCCGATCGCGGCCAGAACTCAACTCTTCAATTCGACGTTGATCGAGCATCGCCGATGACGTAGCGCGATCCTCGACGAAAACCTCCGCAAACTCTCCGCCGCGGCCGAGGGCCTGGCGGAGAACTCGCTGTAGAACATCTTGTTCAACCAAAGTGACAGACATGCGAATCAGCGTATCGCCATGGGCAAAATGCCCGTCCGACATTAGATCTCACGAACGCCCAGTGAGGCAGGACTCCGCTCGCGCGTCGCCGGTCGATACGTTCGCGTGAAAGTGTCCCGGGGGTGTAATTATTGACTTCTGGTGACATAAAGGAAGAGAGAATGAGTTGGATTTGATTTTCCACCATTGACGCATCAAGCACACCCTTTACACGGAATCAAACGCCCCCGGGGGCCCAAGGAGCACGAATGAGCGATAACACCGAGACCACTGCCTCAAATGATGGGAACGAGCGCCTCGAGGGACCGTGGGCTCGACGGCGCGCGATGCGACGGGGCGTCGCCGGCCTGCTGGTCCTTATCGTCGTGCTCGCGTTGGTTGGGGATATCCTCGCGGGTGTCGCGCTGGGTCGCCCCTCCTCAACGGCGTCGAAGTCAACGGTCACCGTCACTGGATCGGGTACGACCCGCGGAACGCCCGACACCGTGAGCTTTCAGATTGGTGTCAGTACTGTCGCCAAGAGCGCCTCAGCGGCGCTCACCAATAACAACGCCCGAGTTGGTGCCCTCGAAGCGACCCTCATTAACCACGGCGTCACGAGGCGCAATATGCAGACCTCCGGGCTCGACATCTACGAAAACCGCGACAATAGCGGCAACGTCACGGGCTTCACGGCCGAAGACGACCTCAACGTGACCCTGCACCGGATAAGCAAGGCCGGCGGCGCCATTGACGCCGCCGCGAACGCCGCGGGTAACGGCGCCCAGTTGAATGGCCTCTCCTTCTCAATCTCCAACCAGTCAAAGTTTCTCGCCTCGGCGAGAACCGCCGCCATGCACAACGCGTACGTGGAGGCCTCCCAAATCGCCCGGGCCGGCAAAGCCACGCTCGGGAACATTGTTCGCGTGACCGATCAGGAGAACTCCTCCACCAGCCCCGTGACGTACGGCAACACACTCAATGCCCTGCCCACCGCGTCAGCGGTGCCAATTGAAGCGGGAAGCCAGTCAATCAGCGTGCAGGTGACGGTCATCTACGCGCTTAATGGCTAGCGGCGCCGGACAACCGGGCTCGAGGCACTGTTCGTCCACGAGCCCGGTTGCCCGGCGTTGGCCACAGCTGAGATCCCCAAAGGTTTCCAAGGGGCTCACCAAGGCTCGGAACTAGGCTAGGACGGTGATTCTGCCGTCAATTGAAACCCCCGACGATCTTCAAGGGCTCTCCTACAAGGAGCTGAATCAACTCAGCGGCGAGATTCGCGACTTCATTATTTCCACGGTCAAGACAACGGGCGGCCATCTCGGCTCAAACCTGGGCGTGGTGGAGTTGACCATTGCCCTACACCGGGTCTTTGAGTCGCCCAAGGACATCCTGCTCTGGGACACCGGTCACCAGTCGTACGTTCACAAGCTTCTCACGGGCCGTCGGTACGGCTTTAAGGGCCTGCGCCAGCGCGGGGGGCTGTCCGGCTACCCCAACCGCTCTGAGAGCGAGCACGACTGGATTGAGTCCTCTCACGCCTCGACGGCGCTTTCGTACGCGCACGGACTCTCAGTGGCCCTCCAGCAGCGCAAGGAGTTGAAGGGCCACGGCGGCAACCGTTGCGTCGTCGCCATCGTCGGCGACGGCTCGCTCACCGGAGGAATGGCCTACGAGGCCCTCAACAACCTTGGTGTCTCCAATCAGCGCGTCGTCATCGTCCTCAACGACAACGGTCGCAGCTACGCGCCGACAATTTCGAAGCTCTCGCATTCGCTCACGACGCTGCGGCTCAACAAGACCTACCTCACGCTTCGTGAGCGACTGCGCCGTCTGGTGCCGCGACTGCCCCGCGTGGGCAAGGCCGCCTACCTGGGCATCGACGGCTTCACGTCGGTGGTGCGCGAAATGGTCACTCCCCACACCTTCTTCGAGAACCTGGGCGTGCGCTACATCGGGCCCGTTGACGGGCACAACATCGAATCGCTCGAAACGGTACTGAAGAACGCGGCCGAGTGGGACGGACCCATTGTCGTGCACGTGCTGACCGAAAAGGGCCGGGGCTACGAACCGGCGACCAAAGACGACCTGAGAATGCACGACTACAAGCTGCCCCCTCGCCTCAACGAGGAAGAGGTTCCGCGCCAGTCGTTCACGCAGGCCTTCTCGAACGCCCTCGTCGCGCTCGCGAGTGCCGACGAGCGCATCGTCGCGATCACCGCCGCCATGGCCGGACCGACCGGGCTGCTGAACTTTCAAGAGCAGTTCCCCACGCGGTTCTTCGATGTCGGCATCGCCGAGCAGCATGCCGTGACCGCCGCCGCGGGCATGGCCATGGGCGGAATGAAGCCGGTGGTTGCCATCTACTCGACGTTCTTCTCGCGGGCCTTCGACCAAGCGCACCTGGACGTTGGGCTGCTCAACCTGCCGGTCGTCTTCGTCTTCGACCGCGCCGGCATCACCGGTGACGACGGTCCGAGCCACCACGGCATCTTGGACATGGCCCTCTGTCTCGCCATCCCGAACATGACGATCTTCGCCCCCTCGAGCGGCGAAGAAGTTCCCGAGATGCTGGCGACCGCGCTTTCGATGTCAACGCCGACGGCCTTGCGGTTTCCTAAAACCCTCCCCCAGCCGTTCGACGGAAAGATCGGCGAGGGTCTGAAGGCTCGCCAGGTCGTGCGGGGCGATGGCTCGCTGTGCGTGCTCGCCGTGGGAAAAATGGCGGCGAGCAGCTACCAGGCGCTGAACATCTTGGGCGACGATGCCGCGAAGGTGACGCTTTACGACGTGCGGGTGCTGGCTCCCGATTCCTCGATGATCGACGACGCCCTGTCCCACGAGCGGATCATCACCGTCGAGGACGGAACCCGCCACGGCGGAGCCGGTACCTTGATGGTGTCAGCCATTAGAAATCGCGCCCAGGAACTCGGCCGTCCGTTCCCCTCCACTCGAATTCTCGGCGTTCCCCGTGCCTTCCTTGAGCATCACCGGCCCGACGCGCTGCTCGCCGAGATCGGGCTCGATCCCGAGGGACTGGCCGCGGCATTCGTCCGGCTCTTGAACGACCAGGCGGAGTTCCCCCGCGTGCTGCCCGAAGCCCCCCGACCACACTTCTTCTAATCGGGCAAGCGACCGGCGCAGCCCGGTACATTGACTCCATGAGTTACGACATCGAAAAGACCGACGAGGAGTGGCACTCCGAACTGCCGCCCGAACGCTACGCCGTGCTGCGCGAGGCGGCGACCGAAGCCCCGTTCACCGGTTCGCTGCTGCACGTCGACGGTGATGGTGTCTTCACCTGTGGGGGTTGCGGGCAGCACCTCTTTACGAGCGCCCAGAAATTCGACTCGGGATGCGGCTGGCCCAGTTTTGACGCGTGCGAGCCGGGTACCATCGTCGAACGCTCCGATCGCTCGCTGCTTCGCGAACGAACCGAAATCCTCTGTTCCAAGTGTGGCGGTCACTTGGGCCACGTCTTCAATGACGGACCTACCCCCACGGGACTCCGTTACTGCGTGAACTCGCTCGCAATCGACTTCGACGCTTCGAACGATTAGACGTCAAGGAATCGACGGATGGCAATCGCTGATCCGACCGAGCCAATCACGACACCGACTATCAGCACGACCGCGTTGGTGCCGAGCAGGGCACTGGTGTTCAATTGGAACTCATTGTGCAGCGGATACCAGGTGTGCAGCGCCGTCACCGCCAGTATGGCGACAACCGAGCCGAGCAGGCCCTGGATGAATCCTTCGGTGATGTAGGGGATCCGAATAAACCAATTCGTCGCTCCCACCAGTTTCATCACCGAAACCTCACGTCGGCGAGAAAAGATGGCCATGCGAATGGTGTTCAAGATCAGCACGGTCGCCGAGAGCAGTAGCACGCCCGCCAAAGCCAGGAAGACAATCTGAATGATTCGGATGGCGTGGTTCATCTCACGAATCTGCTGCTCGGGTGCGGTGACGCTGTAGACCCCGGGCTGGTGCTCGAAGGTTGATTGCACTACGAACGCGTTCGCCGGCACCGTGGGCACGCAGCGAAACGAGGAGGGCATTTGGGCAACGCTCAGTACCGACGACTCCGACTGGGGCAAGAGCTTCACCGCCTCCTTGTAGTCCTGGGCCTGGGTGTAGAACACGCAGCTCTTGACGATCGGCAGGTCGGCGAGTTGGCCCTTCACATTGGCGATCTCAGTCGGTGACGCCGCTGGTTCCATCCAGACCGTCACGCGGGTCCCCTGCTGCCACTGCGCCGACGCCTGGGCGGCGCTCTGCTTCAAGAGCAGGGCCGACCCCACGAGCGAGAGAGAGACCGCCACGGTCAAGACCGCAGCGATCGTCATCATTCGGTTTCGCCAGAGGTTGCCCAGCGTTTCCTTGATCGCGTAGCGGAAGTACACACGCATTACAGAACAGCCCCTTCGTCAATGCCGTAGACGCCGCGTACCTGGTCGCGAATCATCTCGCCCCGGTCGAGCTCGATAACCCGGCGACGCATCCGGTCGACGAGCGCCTTGTCGTGCGTCGCCATCACCACCGTTGTTCCGGTGCGATTGATGCGTTCGAGCAGCGCCATGATCGACTCAGAGTTGGCCGGGTCGAGATTTCCCGTCGGTTCGTCCGCCAGCAGAATGAGCGGGCGATTCACGAAGGCCCGAGCCACCGCCACCCGCTGTTGCTCGCCGCCGGACAGCTCGCCGGGAAGGTCGCGCGACTTGTCGGTGAGGCCCACGAGCTCGAGTATCTGGGGCACCTGGCTCTCCACCGTCGAACGGGGTCGGCCGATCACCTCGAGGGCGAACGCGACGTTCTCAAAGACCGTCTTGTTGGGCAGTAAGCGGAAGTCCTGGAAGACGCAGCCGATGTTGCGCCGCAGATAGGGCACGCGCCATTTGGGCAAGTCGCCTATGTCGCGTCCCGCCTCAAGGATTCGACCCTGATCGGGAAGCTCCTCGCGAAGCAGGAGGCGCAGGAACGTCGTCTTACCCGATCCCGATGCCCCCACGAGAAAAACGAACTCGCCCTTTTCGATATCGAGCGAGATGTCCTTCAGCGCGGACGTGCCGTTCTTGTAGGTCTTGGAGACATTTTCGAAGCGGATCACGGCATCACCCCCTTCGGGTTGGCTGGTAGTAGTGCCTCAGCACTGGAATTTGCGTACAACTCATTCTAGTTTGGCCGCCGCAAACTCTGGTGCCACGAAACACGCCCGTTGCTGGGCCCCCAGAAGTTCTTAGGAACGCGAGCGCTGGCGACGCAGTTCGGCCTCCATGAACCCATCGAGGTCACCGTCGAGCACGGCTTCCACGTTTCCCGTCTCAAAGTCGGTCCGGTGATCCTTCACCAGCTGATACGGAGCCTGAACGTAACTGCGAATCTGCGAGCCCCAGGCGTTCTCGCCACGATTACCGCTCAGCGCGTCCATCTCGGACTGCCGTTCAGCGCGAGCGCGTTCGGCCAGCTTCGCCTCAAGAATCTGCATCGCTCGAGCCCGATTCTGATGCTGACTGCGCTCGTTTTGACAACTCACCACGGTGTTGGTGGGAATGTGCGTGATTCGAATCGCCGAGTCGGTCTTGTTGACGTGCTGCCCCCCCGCCCCCGAGGAACGGTAGGTGTCGATTCGCAGATCCTTTTCGTCGATCTCGACTTCGCCGGCGTCATCGTTGAGCAGCGGCGTGACGTCCAGACTCGCGAAGCTCGTCTGGCGACGGGCCTGGGAGTCGAACGGGCTGATGCGAACGAGTCGGTGCACGCCGCGCTCGGCGCACAACCAGCCGTAGGCGAAACGGCCCTTCACAATGAACGTCGCCGACAACAGGCCGGCTTCTTGGCCCTCGGTCGCTTCATCGATCTCGACGCCGAAGCCGCGCCGCTCGGCCCAGCGCGAGTACATGCGCAGCAGCATCTCGGTCCAGCCCTGGGCGTCGGTTCCCCCGGCGCCCGCGTGAAGCTCGACGATCGCGTCGTTCTCGTCGTAGGGCCCGCTGAAGAGGCTCTGCGTCTCGAGTGCCGCAATCTTGTGCTCCAGGTCCGAGACCGTCGACGACAACTCTTCGAGCAGCGACCAGTCCGCGTCGCCCGCGCTGAGCGACTCTCGCGAGAACTCCGTCAACACCACGCAGTCGTCGATGGCACTGCGAAGACCGTCGAAGAGGTCCAGTTCGTTGGTCAGTCGTCCGAGCTCCGTCGTCACCTCGCGCGCGTGATCCTGATCGTTCCAGAGATTCGGATCGGCGGCCTCGTCGTTCAGCACGGCGTGGCGCGACCGGCTCGCGTCAATCTTCAAGTAGTCGCGCGCGGCGCTCCACCGAGTTTCCAGCTCTTCGATGGCGCTCTGCGCTTCACGAAGGGCGTTTTCCGCCTTAGGGTCGGCCATGGCACTGCTTGAACTTCCGCCCCGAGCCGCACCAGCACGGTTCGTTACGACCAATCTTGTCGCCTTCTTTGGGTGCGGGCTTCGCGGAGGTCTTGTGGACCGGCAGTTCCGTGGCGCCGGGCGCGACCTCGCTCACATTGGTCACCGCGTTCTCGAGTCCTTCGTCCGAGTCGAGCTCGGGGGCCTGAGCCTCCACGTGCGTGATGTAGCGAACGTAGTCGTTGTCGACGGCGACGAGCAGGTGCTCGAACATGAGATAGCCCTCCTTCTGCCACGCGGTCAGGGGGTCCTGCTGGGCGACTTGACGAAGGTGGATGCCGTCGCGCAGGTAGTCCATGTCCGAAAGGTGCTCTCGCCACCGCTGATCGAGTATCTGGAGCATCACGTCGCGCTCGATCTCCTTCGCGGTGTCGAGACCGCCGGGATAGTTCTCGCACTTGAGCTCGTACTGACCCACGGCGTCGTCCACCACCAGTCCCACGACGTCCTCACGATCTTCGTACGCGCTCAGCTGTTCGACGCTCAATGACGTGGGGTAGTAGATCTGCAGTTCGTTCAGCAGGAACGCCAGATCCCAGTCTTCGGCGAACTGCGCCTCGAGCTGATTCTCGACGAACGTCGTAAGCACCTCTTCCATGAGAAGGATCGTGGCGTCGTGGATGTCCTCACCGTCGATGACCTGCTGGCGACGGCCGTAGATGACCTTGCGCTGCTCGTTCATTACCTCGTCGTACTTCAAGACGTCCTTGCGAATCTCGGCGTTTCGGGCCTCGACGGTGTTCTGGGCGCGTTCGATGGCTTTGGAGACCATCTTGGCCTCGATCGCCACTTCATCGGGCATGGCGCGGTCCATGACCCACGAGACCGCCCCCGTCGCGAAGAGACGCAGCAGATCATCCTCGAGCGACAAGAAGAAACGGCTCTCGCCGGGGTCGCCCTGGCGACCGGAACGACCGCGCAACTGGTTGTCGATGCGCCGAGAGTCGTGGCGTTCCGTGCCGAGGACGTACAAGCCACCTTGCGCACGAACCTGGTCACCTTCTTCTGCGCAGATCGGTCGGAACTGGGCCAGCGCAACCTGGTAGGCCGCGTCGTACTCTTCGGTGCCGGAGGCAAACCCCCTACTCTGCGCCTCGCGCGCGGCCAAGCCTTCGACGTTGCCGCCGAGGATGACGTCGACACCACGGCCGGCCATGTTCGTCGCCACGGTCACGGCGCGCAGGCGCCCGGCCTGCGCCACGATCTCGGCTTCACGGAAGTGCTGCTTCGCGTTCAAGACTTCGTGGTCCACACCGGCCTTGGAGAGCTCGCGCGACAACAATTCGGACTTCTCCACGGACGCGGTACCCAGAAGGATCGGCTGTCCCTTTTCGCTGCGTTCACGCACTTCGCTGACGATCGCCTTGAACTTCGCGTCCTCGGTCTTGTAGATGAGGTCAGGTTGGTCGATGCGTATGGCTGGTCGATGCGTAGGGATAGGCACCACCGACAGGTTGTAGGTGTTGCCGAACTCGCCGGCCTCTGTTTCGGCGGTACCCGTCATGCCGGCCAGCTTCTCGTAGAGGCGGAAGTAGTTCTGCAGGGTGACCGTGGCCCACGTGTGGTTCTCCTCTTGGATGCGCACACGTTCCTTGGCTTCCACCGCCTGGTGCAGGCCATCCGACCAGCGGCGCCCGTCGAGGGTACGACCGGTGAACTCGTCAACGATCTTCACCGAACCCCCGTCAACCAGATAGTCCTTGTCGCGATGGAAGAGCTCCTTGGCGCGCAGGGCCTGTCCTAGTTGGTGCACGTAGTTCGTCGCGACCGCGTCGTAGAGATTGGTGACGCCGAGCAGGCGCTCGACTTTTTCGATGCCGGCTTCGGTGGGAACGACGGTCTTCTTCTCTTCGTCAACTTCGTAGTCGTCGTCGCGCGTGAGCGAGCGCGCAATGGAGGCAAACTGGTAGTAGAGCTTGGTGACGTCTGACGCGGGACCCGAGATGATGAGCGGCGTGCGGGCCTCGTCGATCAAGATCGAGTCGACCTCGTCGACAATGGCGTAGTGGTGGCCGCGCTGGACCATGTGCTCACGGCGCCGAGCCATGTTGTCGCGCAAGTAGTCGAAACCGAATTCGGTGTTCGTCCCGTACGTAACGTCAGAGCCATACGCTTCACGCTTCTGATCAAACTCGGGCAGGTCGGGACCCACCCGGCCGACGGTGAGGCCCAGAAAACGGTGCAACTCACCCATCCAGTTGGCGTCACGAGTGGCGAGGTAGTCGTTCACGGTGACGATGTGCACGCCGTTTCCCGCGAGGGCGTTCAAGTACACGGGCAGGGTCGAAACCAGCGTCTTGCCCTCGCCGGTCTTCATCTCGGCGATCCAACCAAAGTGCAGCGCCATCCCGCCCATGAGTTGCTCGTCGTAGTGACGTTGGCCGAGGACGCGCGTGGCCGCCTCGCGAACCACTGCGAAGGACTCGATCAGCAGATCGTCCAGCGACTCTCCTTCGGCGATTCGCTCGCGGAACACCTCGGTCTGGGCGCGCAACTCGGCGTCGGTGAGCCCCGCCATTTGGCCCGAAAGGTCGTTAATGGGCCCGACGAGTTCAGCGAGCTGACGAACTCGCTTGCCTTCTCCAGCCTTCAAAATCTTCTGAAACACACTCATATCGTGATTAACCCTACAGTTCTTACTCATACTGCTTTAGGGACTGCGGGCGCTGACCTGGTCTTTGACCCCACACTTGCCTGCGGCGGTGTCCGTACGCACGCCGGCAGCACGAGGCTCTCCGGCGATGAACTCGCACACTTCACCGGCTCTCGCGACAACCGCTTTGATTGTCACAAGGCAGGACTTACTTCTAAACCGCGCCATGCTCAGCGTCAATAAGACGCCTTACGTGGGTCGTTTTGCCCGCGGCTGGCATCGACTTTCAACCACAGAACCACCCGCAGCCCTGGAACCATCCTAGGCGTTGGTGCGAATTACGACGTGGGTCGAACCACCAGCACCACGCAGAGCCGTAGACCCAGCACGAGGATGGCCACCGGCACCAATAGCCGGCGAAAACCCTTGGCCGTCTGCCATTCAAAGCGCATGGCGCTGCGGTGGTGGGCAATCAGCATGGCCTTCGAGACGTGCTGGCGCGAGAGACCCTCGATGTGGGTCACCTCGGCACTTATCACCGCGGCTGCGCCGTAACCGTGCTCTCGGATCTGCCAGCAGAGCGCCATATCCTCAGCGAACATGAAATAACGCTCGTCGAAGCCCCCGACCTCTTCAAACACGTCACGGCGAACCAAGAAGCAGGCCCCCGAGACCCAGTCAACTGAGCCGTCAGGACGCGCCGAGCGGTAGCGACGCGTCGCCGGATTCTTAGGCCACACCGGGGCGAGCAAGGCGTGAAGGCCCGCGAGCCAAAAATTTGGAAACACTCGCTGCGAGGGGTACACCGTGCCATCGGGTCGAAGAATCTGCGGACCGGCGATGGCGACGCCTGGATTGGCGTCGAGGAAGCTGACCATCGTCGCCACCGCACCGCCGTGCAGGACAACGTCGGGATTGGAGACGAGCAGATACTCAACCGGTCCCGTCTCGGCGGCACCCCGGTTCACGCCCCGTCCGTAACCCAGATTGATCCGGGGCTCGACGAGCGTCACGTCGTGTTCCCCGAGCGCCGGCGGCGTCGAACCTTCCTTCCCATTTTCAACCACCACGATGTTGGTCAGGCCATTTGCGTACAGCGAGTCAATGCATTCAGTCAATGCCTTACCGGCGTGATAGTCGACCACGATCGCCGCTACCCGAGAGGAGATGTCGCTCATGTACTCACCTCGGTGCGTAACGCCCGGTCTCGGAGCAGACGTGTGACGCCGTCACGCCACTCGGGAAGGGCCAACCACCCCGCTTCGACCCATTTCTGCGTCGAGAGGTCGCTTCGGAAGGGGCGTGTCGCGAGGGGGGCGGGTTCCAGGTCGCTCGTCGAGATCGCGGTGGCGAAATCGTCGCCGCGTCCGAGGACCGATCCGGCGAAGGCCGCGACCTCGAACCACGTCGTGGTCCCCGAGTTGGCAACGTGCCATATGCCCCCGGGCCGGGCGCGAGTCAGGGTCACGAGCGCGCGCGCCAAATCGCTCGCGAGCGTCACGGTGCCGGTCTGGTCATTGACGAATCGGACGGTCTCGCCCGAAGCGGCCCGTTGAGCAATGGCGTGAAGGACGTTCTTTCCTCGAACGCCCATAACCCATGATGTACGAACAATGGTGTCGTCGCTGGCGCAGAGCAGTTCGCCCGCTCGTTTCGAAGCGCCGTATACATTGAGCGGATTGGTCGCGTCGTTTTCGACGTACGCGCTGCCCTTCGTGCCGTCAAAGACGTAGTCGGTGGAGATCGTGATCAGGTGGGCACCCACTTCGTGCGCGGCGAGTGAAAGCGTCTCGGTGGCACCCGTATTCACGGCGTAACAAGCCCCTGCGTCAGTCTCCGCCCGATCCACTTGTGTGTAGGCCGCCAGATTGATAATCACGTCGGGACGGGTCAACGCAACGGCGCGCGTGGTCGCGTCGCGGTCGGTCAGGTCCAGGTCGTGGTGCGTGAGACCCAGCACGTCGAACTCGTCATCCGCCACGCCCGCGCGATCGGGTTCGTACGACGGATCAGCGCCAAGGGGGGCCACACCCCGGAAGGTGTCCAGCACGTCAACGCCCACCTGGCCCGCGGCGCCAGTGACCAGCACTCGAGTGGGCTTAGTCAACGGTCGCTCCCCCATGACGGCGAACGTGCACGACGTCACCAATGGAGAACGCCATTTCGACGCCCTCAACCTCAACGATCAGACGACCCGCGTCGTCGACGCGCCGAGCGTCGCCCACGAACGCATCATCACGGCGTTCGACTCGGACTCGTTGTCCGAGCGTGGCGAGCGCCTTTTCGTACTCGCGTCGAATCTCTTCTCGCCCCGGCGACGTCTCCAGGCGGGCTCGTCGATGTTCGAGCTCGTCCAGCAGTATGTCGAGTAGCGCCCGAGGGGTCACCGTTATGCCGGACGCTTCGAGCACACTCGTCGCGTTCACGTGGCTCGGTCCGGCGTCAGTCAGGTTGATGCCGATTCCCACCACCGTCGCGAGGCCGTCGTCGGTCGCGACGATCTCGGCGAGCAGTCCGGCGAGCTTGGCCTCGCCCACCATGAGGTCATTGGGCCACTTGAGATCAGGTCGCACGCCGGTTAGACGGACGAGCGCCGCCCGCGCCGAGAGTGCAACCGCTGCGACGACGAGCTGCAGCTCGTCAGGTTCGACCGGCGCGCGCAAGAGAATGGAACAGAGCAGCGACGCGCCAGACGGCGACTCCCACCGCCGATCGAGACGACCCCGGCCGGCGGACTGGAAGTCGGCGTACGCCACGAGTCCCTCCGGACCGCCATTTGCAGCCTCATTCACCAACCAGGAGTTGGTCGAATCAATCTCCGCAAAGTGTTCGACTCGCCAAACGATTGGGTTCACACTCAAACATTAGGGTTTAGGAGACGAGTGGTAGAAAATAACAGTCCCTGTATGGAGGTTCGCGTGTTGAAGAAAGTCCTAATCGCCAATCGCGGCGAAATTGCGGTGCGCGTCATCCGCACGTGTCGCGAGATGGGAATCACCACCGTGGCCGTCTACTCCGAACTCGACCGCGACGCCCTACACGTTCGCTTGGCCGACGAGGCCTACGCCCTGGGTGGCCAGACCGCGGCGGAGAGCTACCTCAACACCGACGCAATCCTCGACGTGATCAAGCGCTCGGGCGCCGACGCCGTGCACCCCGGCTACGGCTTCTTCTCGGAGAACACCGACTTCGCGCGCGCCATCACTGCGCTCGGCGTCACCTTTATTGGTCCCCCTCCCGAGGCCATCGAGGTGATGGGCGACAAGATCTCGTCACGCCTCGCCGCCGAGAAGGTTGGCGTCGAGGGCGTGCCCGGTCGCAGCCAGACGCTCGAGAGCCCCGAAGAGGTCTTCATCTTCGGACAAGAGTTCGGATGGCCCGTCGCCATCAAAGCCGCCTTCGGCGGGGGCGGACGAGGCATGAAGGTCGTCGAGGGACCCGACGAGGCCGCCGCGGCGCTCGAAAGCGCGCAGCGTGAGGCCCTCAGTTACTTTGGGCGCTCCGAGTGTTACGTCGAGCGCTACCTCACCTGGCCGCGCCACATTGAGATGCAGGTGCTCGCCGACAGCCACGGCAACACGGTGTGGCTCGGCGAGCGGGACTGCTCGGCGCAGCGTCGCCACCAAAAACTCGTCGAGGAGTCACCGGCCGCGAACTTTCCCGATGACGTTCGCCGCGCCATGGGCGAGGCGGCCGTCAAAGTCTCCAAGGCCTGTGGCTACGTGAACGCGGGAACCGTGGAGTTCCTCGTTCAGGACGGAGCGTTCTACTTCCTCGAGATGAACACCCGTCTCCAGGTCGAGCACCCCGTGACCGAACTCGTCACCGGTCTCGACCTCGTCGAATGGCAGTTGCGGATCGCCGCGGGTGAGGCACTGGACTTCACCCAGGACGAGATCCGGCGCAACGGTCACGCCATAGAGATTCGCATCAACGCCGAAGACCCGAGCGGCGGCCGCTTTTCACCATCGCCGGGCACCATCACACGCTTTGACCAGCCGTCGGGTCCCGGAGTTCGCCTGGACGCCGGTTACGGGGCGGGCGACACGATTTCGCAGTACTACGACAACTTGATCGCCAAACTCGTCGTCTGGGCTCCGGACCGCGAACGGGCCCGCCGTCGAATGCTGCGGGCAATCGAAGAGACCGTCATTGAAGGCGTGGCGACGACGTTGCCCGCCGACACGGTGATCCTGTCCGACCCCGAGTTCGTGCACGGCACCCACTCCACCAAGTGGGTCGAGACCAACCTCGACTTCTCATCCCTGCCCAGCGCGAGTCCCTCCGCCGTCGCGGTAGACAGCGAACGGATTCGCAAGGAGGTCACCGCCGAGGTCAACGGGCGAAGGGTCACCGTCGCTCTCTGGGTTCAAGAAGGTGGGGACGACGGTCTCCCCCGTCCCCACAGCACCGCCGCCAAGCCCCGACGCCAGCACCACAGCGGCGTGCTGGTGAGCGGTTCGGGCACGGTCACCGTGCCGATGCAGGGCACCATTGTGAAGGTTTCGGTCGAAGAGGGACAGGAGATCGAAGTGGGCCAAACGATCGTCATCCTCGAAGCCATGAAGATGGAGAACTCGGTCAACGCCGAGAAGGCCGGTGTCGTCAAGAGCATCAAAGTGGCGGCCGGCGACTCGGTGAGCGCAGGCGATGTCGTCGCGGTCATTGAATGAGCGCTTCGCAAAAGGCGACGAACGCAATTAACGAAGCGCGCTCCACCCTCGTCGAGCTCAGTCACTTTGTTCACGCGCACCCCGAACTCGGATACGAGGAGTTCCAGAGTGCCGAAGCGGTAGCCCAGGCGTGTGAGAACGCCGGCTTCGTTGTGGAGCGGGCAATTGCCTCACTCCCGACCGCGTTTCGTGCGTCGTCGGGCAACGGTGATCTTCATATCGTGTTCTGCGCCGAGTACGACGCGCTGCCCGACGTGGGCCACGCCTGCGGACATAACATCATCGCGGCATCATCGGTTGGTGCCGCGATTGGCCTGGCGGCGGTGGCGAAGGAGCTGAACCTCACGGTCACCCTTCTCGGCACACCCTCAGAAGAGGGCGGCGGCGGCAAGATCGACTTGATCAAGGCGGGCTACTTCGACGACGCGCACGCCGCGATGATGATTCACCCGTGGCCGAGTGAGCGGCTCGAGGCGACGTGCCTCGCCGTTGATCACTTCGACGTGACCTTCGAGGGCAAGGACGCGCACGCGTCAGCCGCACCCTGGGAGGGCGTCAACGCCCTCGATGCGCTCACGGTCTCCCAAGTCGCACTGGGCCTGCTGCGTCAGCAGCTTCCCCCGGGCGATCAGATACACGGGATTGTGGTCGAAGGAGGATCGGCCGCGAACATAATTCCCAGCCACGTGGTCGGACGCTTCATGGCTCGTTCGGTGACGAGTGACCGTCTCGCAAAACTGCGCGAACGCGTGAACGCGTGCTTCGAGGCCGGCGCCCTCGCCACCGGCGCGCAACTCTCCATCGAAGAGCTCGGGAGCGCCTTTTCGCACATGGAGTCCGACACCGCACTGCTCGCCCACTACCGCTCAGCCGCTGAATCGCTAGGGCGGACCTTTGAGCTCGATGACGCCGGCGCGGCGCGGCCCACGATCTCCACCGATATGGCCAACGTCTCGCTCGTCGTTCCCTCTATTCACCCCTTGCTCGCCATACCCACCAACGGCGCGGTCAATCATCAGCCCGAGTTCACCGCGGCCTGCCTCACCGCGGCCGCCGACCAGGCCGTCATTGACGGGGCGCTCGCTCTCGCGCTCACCGCCATAGGCGTAGCGCAAGATAAACCTCTGCGACAAAGATTGGAGAGCCGCTCATGATGCTCGAACATGCGCTACTGGCTGTGACACCGGGACGTGAAGAGGAGTTTGAGGCCTCCATGCTGAAGGCGCTTCCCATCATCACCTCCGCGCCGAACTGCTTTGGCGCTGAGGTGCGACGCCAGCACGAAGATGGTTCGATCTATCTTCTACTGGTGCGCTGGCTCTCTGTTGAAGCGCACATGGACTTTCGCGAAACTGGGCTCTTTGGCGAGTGGCAGGCGCTCACGCACCCGTTCTATTCGACGAAGCCGTCGGTCACGCACTTTCACGAGCCCCTCGGCGCTTAGTGCGCCTGGTAGACACCGAACTCTGCACGTAGGACGTCGGCGACCTCACCGAGCGTCGCCATGCTCGCGAGAGCGATCTTCATCGGGTAGAGAACATTCGACGTGCCTCGCGCCGCACTCGCGAGGTCCTCGAGGGCGACGCGCACTGCCTCGTTGTCGCGCTTCACTTTCAAGCTCTTCACCCGGGCAACCTGGGCCTCCTGCTGGGCCACGTCGATCGGAAAGACGTCGGCCTTCGTGGACACGCTTTCGCTGAACCGGTTCACGCCGACCACCACCTTGTCGCCCCGATCGACGCTGCGCGCGAAGTCGTACGCGGCGGATTCGATCTCGTTCTGCATGTAGTTCGACTCGATCGCGGCCACGGCTCCGCCCAGGGCGTCGATCTCATCGATGTACTGACGGGCCAGCCGCTCGACTTCGTCGGTCAGGGACTCCACGAAGTACGAACCCGCGAGGGGGTCCACCGTGTCGGCGATGCCGGACTCGTAGCCCACCACTTGCTGGGTGCGTAGCGCCAACTTCGCCGCTCGCTCAGTTGGGAGACCGAGCGCTTCGTCAAAGCCATTGGTGTGCAGGCTCTGCGTGCCCCCCAGTGCGGCGGCGAGTGCCTGAAGGGTCACGCGCACGATGTTGTTCTCAGGCTGCTGGGCCGTGAGCGTCGAACCACCGGTCTGGGTGTGAAAGCGCAGCATCATTGATTTGGGATCGGTCGAACCGAAGCGATCGCGCATGATCGAAGCCCAGAGACGGCGAGCCGCACGGTACTTCGCGACCTCCTCGAAGAGGTTGTTATGGGCGTTGAAGAAGAAACTCAACCGCGGCGCGAAGTCGTCGAGAACCAGCCCGGCCGCGAGCGCCGCTTCGACGTAGGCGATCCCATTCGCCAGCGTGAAAGCGATCTCCTGGACCGCGGTGGAGCCGGCTTCACGGATGTGGTAGCCGGAGATGGATATGGTGTTCCAGCTCGGCATCTCCTTCGCGCAGTAGGCGAACGTGTCGACGATGAGACGCATCGAGGGGCGCGGCGGATAGATGTACGTCCCGCGCGCCACGTACTCCTTCAAGATGTCGTTCTGGATCGTTCCGCGCAGTTCGGGGCCGGTGACCCCGTCTTCTTCAGCAACCAGCTGGTACAGCAGGAGAAGGGTGGAGGCCGTGGAGTTGATGGTCATCGATGTCGTGACCTCATTGAGCGGAAGTCCGGCCAGGAGCAGGCGCATGTCCTCGAGCGACGAAATGGCGACGCCGACCTTGCCGACTTCGCCCTCGGCTCGGACGTGGTCGGCGTCGAAGCCCATCTGTGTCGGCAGGTCGAAGGCGCACGAGAGTCCGGTCTGGCCGGCGCCGAGCAGGAACTTGAATCGCTCATTCGTCGCCTCAGCGGTTCCAAAGCCCGCGTACTGGCGCATGGTCCATAGACGTCCCCGATACATCGTTGGTTGCACCCCGCGCGTGTAGGGGTACTCCCCGGGCTGTCCCAATTGGCGCGCCTCGTCGAAGTCGTTGAGATCCGAGCCGCTGTAGACCGGTCGGATCACTATTCCAGAGTCGGTGGATCGTTCTGTCGTCGTCACAATCGCAAGGTTAGGCGTTGCGACGTAGTCAACGAATGCCCCGAATTTTCGGTGTAATCACGGAGAAACCGTAGTGAAGGGCGACGCTGAACCAAGATAGACGAATGTTTTGTTCAAACTGCGGTACAGAAGCTGACGGCCATCGCTGCGACGTGTGCGGCACGCAGGTCGCCGTGAACCCCACCGCCGACTTCGGCGCAACCCCTCAGCTCTCGGGCTGGTGGCGACGCGTCGGAGCGACGGTCATCGACGAATTCATCCTCTTCATTCCCACGTACGTCGTCCTTGTGGGGGTCGGCGCCATCGCGGGCCTCGTCATCGGAGCGCTGGCGGGCAGCGCCCTCGGCGGCTTCTACATGGTGAAGTTGCTCACGCGGCCCGAGGGTCAAACAATCGGGAACCGCGTCGTCTCCACCTGCGTTCGTGACGCCACGACGGGACAGTTACCGACGACCAGACAAGTGCTCAAGCGGTGGGGGTTTGTCGCCGTCTACAGCCTCTTCGGGCTCACCGGCGCACATTCAGGCACGATGGTCGTTGGACTGTTTGGCCTCGTGGACTGCCTCTACCCGCTCTTCAACGTGCGAAAGCAAACCTTGCACGACGTCTTCGCCCACACCATTGTGTTGAACAAGCCGTCAATCGCGTAGCGACTCCGAGGTGTCCGGACCTAGACCCGGGCGCCCGCATTCGCCCACTTTCGCACGCAACACTGTTTGACTGTGCTCAGCACGATCTCGGTCAAGATAACGACCAAGCGCCAACCTTTTGATGCCAACACCGCCTGCTTGAACGGCGACGAATGAGGACACTACGTTCAAGGAACCAGCACGACATCTCTGCGCTACAAGGGGCTGGAGTTCTGCTCGGCGGCGCGATCTTCGACGTCCCACGGGGACTGGTCATCTCCCCGCGCGAAAATGAATGACGACGCGAATCGACGGTGCCGTCAATCAAACGCCGAGCCAGTCCCGGCTCGGCGTTCGATTGGCCCACAAGGTCGAAAGGACGGCGACGCCGATTCAGCGAGTTCCTTCGTGACCAGAGCGATTCGTCCGCGACGGCAGCGAGACAAAAGGATCCAACTCTTGGCTTATCTGTCGCAACGTGGAACCTAGATCAACCGAGCAGTGGGGATTGTAGAGAGGTCCCGCCCCGTCACTCAGCAGCTCGCTTGACATTGCGACACCTCGCGCAGTCGGAAGCGGGGCCAAGAGACCAGCCAACATCGCCCGAATCTGTGCCTCGGCGACCTCGACTCGATTGTGAATCACCGGCACACGTAAATCACGCCGCGTCACGGGCTCGTGCGGCTGAATGAGCAGGTCTAACCAACTCTGGGCCAGGGCCTGGCGCACGGTGGGTGAAACGAGCAGTTGAGCTCGCGCGGCCAGGAGTCGGCTCGACTCGGGGGCCTCTCCTCTTGCCAGTCGGACATCGAGCGTCGCACCGAGCGCTCGGGCGGCGAACTTGATCCAGAGGGGCATCAAACCGGCATTCGATTCCTGGATTTGGCGGGCGTCGGTCCGAGTGGGTGTCTGCCCGGTGCTGTGCCGATCAATCTGACCGCAGGCGTCGCCGTTTCTTGCGCGGCGCCCGTGACGATCCGCTTGCACCTGGTCGCGATCTGTCAAGTTAAAAGTCTTCTTGTTGCTCATTTCTCCACTCCTTAACGGGAAACTGCTGTCCTTTAATTCTCGCGGGAGAGTAACGAATAGGTTCTTAAAAGTCTGCGGTTTCTCGTCATAATTTCTTAATGGCAACCGCGTCAACTCTTGCAGTGCGTCATTCCATTCTCCCAAAGCGCAAGCGGTTCCAATTGATCGCGGCGAACTGTTGCCAGTGGGTCGAATGGCAACCTTCACTCACCAGGTCGCCGTTGCGATCCATGAGATCCGTCGTGGGGTTATGCCTCGGAGGTAACTGTTGCGTCAACAATCGAGTGAACCCGGAACGATTGACGCTCGGCCATGACCCCTACGCCCTTTAACGCGACCAGAAGTGACGCACCGATTGGACGAAGTGGGCGAACTTTGCCGGCGCGTTGGCCGGTTGAGAACGACTGATTCCGGCGCAGGGTGCGAGCAGTCAAGCAGCTTCGGCGTGTTTGTTGTTTCGAAGCGGCTCGTTGACGTGGCCGCGTCGACCCTTGGACGCATCGGGCGCGGATCTACACGCACCACGACGAACATTCCGAGGTCCCCGTCCCCATCCAATGCGTGAAGGCGACATTCGTGCCAGCCTCGCAGAAACGCCAACAACGGTGGACTACCATTTGATAACTTCTATAAGGGTGTGCCGGGAAGACTGGTCGGCGGTAGGGAGTTCGTCGATGATGAGGTTTTTCGCCCACGCTCGAGGATTTGCACGTGGGAAATCTGACGTTGCCACTTCACTTGTTCGATGCATCCACGATGTTGACATTCCCCCCAGCACAAGAATCTTGGCTCGTGCCCTCACGAGCGATCACCGGATCCTGACGACTCTCACGGTCAACAGTCATGCGTAACCAAGGAGAACTCCCGAACTGGCGATGGGAAGCACTGCGCACGACGCTGTGGTTTCTCCCAGCCGTTCTGATCGTCATCGGAACGCTGATTTTCATCGTAACTTTCAAGATTGACGTGGCCGCGTACTACCACCAGATTCAACTCCCGTCTTGGCTTCGCAGCGGAAGTTCCCAGACCGGTCCACGTGAAGTCCTCATCGCCATCGCGGCCGCCATCATCACTGTCGTTGGTGTCGTGTTCTCCATCACGATCCTGGCGCTCACCCTTGCGTCACAGCAGTTCGGTCCGCGCATGATGCGCAATTTCGTTCGTGACGTCGGGAATCAAGTCACGTTGGGCGTCTTCGTCGCCACCTTCGTGTACTCGGTGTTGGCCCTGGGCTCCATTACGATTTATCCTCACAGCAACTTTGTGCCGCACCTCAGCATCACGGTCGCCGAGGCACTCCTGCTGGTTGACGTCGTGGTCCTTGTCTACTTCATAGACCACATCGCCAACTCCATCCAACTTCCCGAGGTGATTGCGGGCATCGCCAGAGACCTCGAGTCCGCCATCGACACCGAGTTCCCGATTGTCGCTCTCGTGGATGTGACGTCTTGGACCACGAAGCAAGATTCGTTTGATCACCAGCCGACGGCGGAACTCTTGCGAATAATCGACGAGCGCGGCGGGGTGGTCCTCGCAACCGAGAGCGGCTACCTTCAGTTCGTTGGGTACGCGCAAGTCGCCAAGATCGCAAAACTGGTCGATGCCGTGATCCGTCTCGACTATCGGCCAGGCCACTTCATCGTTGCCGGACGACCTGTCGCCAGGGTGTTTCCTCAAGGCGCCGCACAGCAAGTCGAGAAGGCACTCGCCAAGGCGCATGTAACCGGACCGCACCGCACCCTCATGCAAGATCCAGTGTTCGCGATCGATCAGTTGGTGGAGATCGCCATTCGAGCGCTCTCCCCCGCCGTGAACGACACCTTCACCGCGCTGACCTGTCTTGACTGGCTCTCCTCGGGCCTAAATCGGATATCGGGTCGGGACTTCTCGGAACGCGTCTATCGAGACGATGAAGGTCGCGTCCGGCTTATCGGAGCCGATTGGTCTTACCCGAAGATGGTGAATCGCGCGTTTGACAAGATCCGGCAAGCGGCCCGCGGCATGCCTGCGGTGATGATGCGTATCCTCGACTCCCTCATCGCCGTCGCCGAAGCCACGAACTCTGAGGCTCAGCGCGACGTGCTTCTCCGACAGGGCGAGATGGTGCTTAACAGCGCACGTGAATCAGTCACCGACCAAAACGATCTCGAAGATATCTCCTCGCACTTCATCCGACTTAGCGATTACGTGATTCACCGCAATAGCCCGAGCACCTTCTCACCCCTCTGAGTACGCGACTCGCACGATTGCGGTCCATGGGCGGAGTTACCCGGGCGGGGCCACCGCAGAGGAGTCCTTCAAAGGCAAAGCTATTGGTGAACTTACGGTTATTGGCCCTCGTGGTCTGTTTGGACCCACGATCTCTCACTTTGGACTGCGCCCGGGCTTCGTCGAGCTACCCCAAGAGGGCGCTGGCGTAGTTGGTTGTCCTGGGCGGTCAGTCTCAGGTTACGCAACGACGTCGTCGGGCCTTCGAAACCAACAAGATCCGAGTACTCAGCTCTCCGTCAATTGCAAAGCATGTCAAGTTCGCCTTCGAACCAATGCAGGTCACGCAGCCGGAATCGGCCCCCGTCGGAGACTCTTGATGTCGACCCGCTGATTACGCTCAACGCACCATTTCGATGCCACGGTCCTACGAACTCGCTCCGCATTTCACAGACCATCGCGACATCACCGCAGCTTCGACCGTCGACATCCCCCA
This sequence comes from Acidimicrobiaceae bacterium, assembly GCA_003141095.1. Classification (GTDB taxonomy): domain Bacteria; phylum Actinomycetota; class Acidimicrobiia; order Acidimicrobiales; family RAAP-2; genus RAAP-2. Next base: position 39,099 of record PLKM01000039.1, read on the forward strand.
TTCGATTTCAACGCACTCGAATTGAGGTCCCGACGAGCGCTGCGACCTCACTGAGTTTCCAGACCGTTCCTTCCAGCACTCAAGTCACAGTTCCCCACCAACGACCTTTCACGGGTCGTGCCGAAGCGAATCTACGACGCAGTGGCTCGATTCGCGGAGAGCATTCGAGAAAGTCGCACGGCGGCCATTCGAACTGACGGGCCCGTGGTCTTGGGCTCGAACGAGTTGACCGGGATCGTTACCGAGAGCGCCGCACGGACGTGGCCATTGACGACAATCGGACTCGCCACGCAGGCGAGACCGGCCCGTGCTTCTTCGAGTTCGACCGCTATGCCCGTTCGTCTGGTTTCGGCCAGTGAAGCTCGCAGTTGAACCGGATCCGTCATTGAGTATCGAGTCCGCCTCGTAAGTCCCTCGACGATCGCCGCCTCGATCAGCACTTCGTCGAACGCCAGGATCGCTTTCCCGACGGCAGTGCACGTTGCCGGAATTCGTCCTCCAATGTGCGAGGCGACGAGCTGATGACCCTGGCGTCCGACACGGACCAAGTACATGACATCGGTTCCCTGCAAGATTCCCAGTTGGATGACGTGCCGCGTGCGCTCGTAGAGCTCTTCCATGAACGGTCGTGCTGCAGTGACAATTTGATTCTGACGAAGTGCGGTGCCACCGAGTTCGAAGAGGCGTAGACCCAGACTGTGCCCGTCGGCTGACGATTCGACCAGTCCGGCATCACGCAACTCGGTGACGACCCGGTGGACGGTTGATTTTGGCAGACCGGTGCTGCGGGCCACGTCACGCAGCGACACAGGCTCGGAGACGTCGGCCAGCGCCGCGAGAATCGTCAGGCCTTTGGAAAGCGACGTCGCCATCAGGGTTCCCTCCACTCAGTTGTCCCACTATACGGGACAATTTTCTGGACTAATCGCGAGAACTGCTTTAGGGTCACGTTAACTAGCCATTATTTGAAGAGAGACAGCGTTGCGTGACGACTACGTAGAACAGCTTCCCGACGTCGACCCCGAAGAGACCACCGAGTGGCTCGATTCGCTCGACTCACTCGTCGACGCCGGCGGTGAGCGCCGCGCGAGGTTCGTACTCGCCAAGCTGACCGACCGCGCGCGCGCCCTCGGCGTCGGAACGCCCCTCGAAGTGTCAACCCCCTACATCAATACGATTCCCGCCTCGGCCCAAGAGTGGTTTCCCGGCGACGTTGCAATCGAACGCCGGATCCGTGCATACATCCGATGGAACGCCGCGGTCATGGTGGTGAACGCGAACCACCGCGCCGACGGGATCGGCGGGCACCTCGCCACGTACGCGTCGTCCGCCGGTCTCTACGAGTTGGGCTTCAACCACTTCTTCAAGGGCAAGGCGCACGGCCAGGCGGGCGATCACGTCTACTTCCAGGGCCACGCCGCACCGGGCATCTACTCACGCGCATATCTCGAAGGGCGTTTCGACGAGACCCATCTTTCGAACTTTCGTCGCGAACTCTCCGGCCACGGGCTTACGAGCTATCCGCACCCCTGGCTCATGGGAGATTTCTGGGAATTCCCCACCGTCTCCATGGGACTCGGTCCGATCAACTCGATCTATCACGCCCGATTCAACCGTTACCTACACCACCGTCGAATCGACGACACATCCAATTCGAGGGTCTGGTGCTTTCTCGGCGATGGCGAGTGCGACGAGCCCGAGACGTTGGGTTCAATTAGCCTCGCGGGCCGCGAGCACCTTGACAATCTGACCTGGGTCGTCAACTGCAACCTCCAGCGTCTCGACGGGCCAGTGCGTGGCAACGGCAAGATCATCCAAGAGCTCGAGGCGGTCTTTCGCGGCGCGGGTTGGAACGTCATCAAGGTGATCTGGGCCGAAGGTTGGGACGCACTACTCGCCCACGATACCGACGGGGTGTTGCTCGACAAGATGAATACGACGGTCGACGGAGAGTTCCAGCGCTACGCCACTGAATCGGGGGCCTACATTCGCGAGCACTTCTTCGGGCCCGATCCTCGACTGAGGGCGTTGGTGAGCCACCTCACGGACGACGAGTTGCAGAAGCTTCCGCGCGGCGGCCACGACTACCTGAAGATGTACGCCGCGTACAAGTCCGCGACGGAGCACCGAGGCTCACCGACGGTCATCCTCGCCAAGACCGTCAAGGGATGGACGCTCGGCTCTGCCACCGAAGGACGCAACGCCAGCCACCAGGTGAAGAAACTCAATCACGACCAGCTCGTGTCACTGCGCACGAGACTCCATCTCGAAGACGTGATCGACGAGACGGTTCTCGCGAAGGACGACCCTCCGTACTACCGGCCACCAGCAGAGTCCGACGAGTATCGATACATGACCGAGCGACGAGATCTTCTGGGCGGATCGCTGCCCCAACGCTCGACGATTATCCGCAAGCCGCTCGTGCTTCCACCCGATGACACCCTCAACGAGTTCGATCAGGGCTCGAAGGGCGCGGAGGTCTCGACGACCATGAGTTTCACTCGGCTGCTGCGCACGCTCGCGCGCACTGAAGGATTGGGACCGCGGGTGGTCCCGATCATCCCCGACGAGGCGCGAACCTTCGGAATGGACGCGCTTTTTCGCGAGTTTGGAATCTACGCGTCCGAGGGCCAGCGCTACGAGTCAGTCGACGCTCGGTTGCTCCTCAGCTACACCGAGTCCCAGGACGGCCAACTGCTCGAAGAGGGAATCACCGAAGCGGGTTCCATGGCGAGCTTCACGGCCGCCGGCACGGCCTACGCGACGCGCGGCGTCCCCATGGTGCCCTTCTTCGCCTTCTATTCGATGTTCGGCTTCCAGCGCGTGGGTGACCTCATCTGGGCGGCCGCTGACGCGCAGGCCAAGGGGTTCCTGCTCGGAGCGACCGCCGGACGCACGACACTGCTCGGCGAAGGTCTTCAGCATCAGGACGGACACAGCCTGTTGCTGGCGTCAACGGTGCCCACCTGCCAGGCCTACGACCTCGCCTACGCCTACGAGGTCGCCGCCGTCGTGCGATGCGGCCTGCAACGGATGTATGGCGCCAAGGACGCGAACGGAACCGACGGGGCGGGAGAGTCGGTCTTCTACTACTTGACCCTGTACAACGAGAACTATGAGATGCCCGCTCGACCTGATGGGGTCACTGACGACCACATCATGTCCGGGCTCTACAAGTGGGCCGGCGCTCCTTCGGGCACCGAGGCAGTCGCCACCATACTGTTTTCGGGCTCGGCGCAGGGTGCCGCGCGCGCCGCGCAGACAGCACTGGCCGAGCGTTACGGCGTCGGCGCGGAACTGTGGAGTGCGACGAGCTACAAGCGACTTCGAGAAGACGCGCTTTCAGCGGAACGCGTGAACCGCCTCCATCCAATGGAGAAGCCGCGTCTCGCACCGGTGACCGAGTCGCTCTCGCGAGCCCCCGGGCCGGTGATCGCGGTCTCTGACTTCATGAAGGCGATCCCCGATCAAATCAGTCGGTTCGTTCCCCCAATCACTGTCGAAGGCGCGACGAAACGTGCCGCGACGCGTCCACGCCCTTTCATCACGCTTGGGACCGATGGATTCGGAAGGTCTGACACGCGCGAAGCGCTGCGCAGGTTCTTCGAGACCGACGAGGGCCACGTTGTCGTCGCCGTGCTATCGGGTCTGGCCGAACTCGGCGCGATCAAGCCGGAGGTCGTCGAAAGTGCCATCAAAGAGTACGGGCTCGATCCCGAACTCGACGACCCGAGAACGCGGTAGGTGGTTTGCAAATGAGGAGAGAGTTCTGATGACTGACGTACGCATGCCCGAGCTCGGTGAGACGATCACGCAGGGTACGATCACCCGATGGTTCAAGGAGGTCGGGGACACGGTCGCCGTCTCGGAAGCGCTCTTTGAGGTGTCGACGGAAAAGGTCGACGCCGAGGTGCCCTCGCCACTCGCCGGGACGATCACCAAGATCCTGATCGGTCTCGGTGAAACCGTCGACGTCGGCACGATCGTCGCCGAGATTGACGCCGTAGGTTCCGCGCCGTCATCCGTAACCGCTTCGCCCGCGCCACCCGTCGTACCCGAGGAACCGCAAACTGTGCCTTCAAGTACAGCCGCCCAGCCTCCAACTCCCGCGCCACCCGCGCCACCTGTCGTGGAGGCGGCGCCACCGGCACCTCCACTACTCGTCACTTCACCTATCGTGCGCAAGTTGATCAACGACCTGGGCTCTGATGCGAACCTCGTAACCGGCACCGGCCCCGACGGGAGAGTTACCCGTCAGGACGCGGAGAAGGTGGCGTTCTCGACTGAACATCTTCGAACCGCCAGCGTCAAGAGTTCCAAAGAGGAGTTGGCGCCTTCGCGTCTCGTACCGCCTCCGGTACCCGAAGGGGCGAACTTCGTCGCGTTCAATAAGACACGAAAGATTACTGGCGATCGGATGGTGATTTCGAAGGCTACGTCGCCGCATGTCATGACCGCCGTCGAGGTCGACTACGAGCGGATTGAGTCGGTACGCCGTAAGAACCAAGGCCAGTGGCGTCGCGACGAGGGTTTCACCCTGACGTATCTCCCATTCATTTGCCGGGCGCTCGTGCAGGTGCTCCGCCAATTCCCACACCTCAACGCCTCGGTTGTCGAGTCCGGTCTCGTACTGCACGACCACGTGGATCTCAACATCGCAATCGATCTCAACTTCGAGGGTCTGCTCGCGCCGGTGGTCCGCAACGCCGAGGACAAACGTCTCGGCGCAATCGCCCGTGAGATCTCTGACCTCGCCACGAGGGCACGTAGTTCGAAGTTGCGCACTGAAGAGCTGATCGGCGGGACCTTCACGGTCTCGAACTCGGGGCCCTTTGGCACCTTCATGGTCGCGCCCGTCATCAACCAGCCCCAAGTGGCGATTCTCTCCACTGATGGCGTGTCGCGAAAGCCCGTCGTGATCACTGACAGCGAAGGGGGCGAATCGATTGCCATCCATTCGGTGGGAATGCTCGTCCTCAGCTGGGACCACCGTGCCTTTGACGGAGCGTACGCAGCCGCGTTCCTTCGATCGCTGAAAGATGTGCTGGAAAACCATTCCTGGGAGTCAGAACTCTAAAGACCTTGGCTTAACGGTCGTAGGAACAATGGCGTTGGCGAGAACTCACGATGACCCTGGTTCGTTCAACGGGGGTGTGTACAAATCCCCCTCGGGATCCTGGCTATCTCTGGTTGTACTTCACGCGAGTGGACTGACCATGTGCCGCGGTGACGGTGAAGAAGAAGATACCGTTTCTTGATCGCGCCCTCACCGTGACCTTGACGACAAGCAAAGTGCCGGTGTCTCGAGTAACCAATACGGAAGTGCCAGCGTGACTGGTTATTCGCGGTCGACCATAAAAACCGGCACCGTCGATGGTCAGGATAACTGAGGTTCCGGCAACCGCATGGCCAACAACTTGAGTGGCGCTAAGGGTTGAAAAGATAGGAATTGGGGCGGGCGCAGTGATATTAAGGGTGAACACGAACTTCCCCTTGTCCCCAAACGTGTCACTCGTCGTTCCCCTCGCGGTGTACGAGCCGGGCGCCAGCGCGCCGCTCGTCGCGATGAGGCCGGTGGCGTTGACGGTGAGAGCCGGCGTGCCGCTCGTCTGGACGTAGGTCACGGCTCCGTCGTTACCGCTCACGACCAACTGGTCGGTGAAGGTGGATGATCCCACCGTCTTTGTCGAACTCGACGCGGGAAGGCTCTGCGTGATCGTACCGACGCTGAGGGTGAAGCTGAACGTACCAATGTCGCCGTTCGGGTCACTCGTCGTACCCGACGCGGTGTACGAGCCGGGCGCCAGCGCGCCGCTCGTCGCGATGAGACCCGTGGTGTTGACGGTGAGAGCCGGCGTGCCAGTCGTCTGGACGTAGGTCACGGCTCCGTCGTTACCGCTCACGACCAACTGGTCGGTGAAGATGGATGATCCCACTACCGTTACAAAACCCGCGGCGGGGGTGCTTGACAGCCCGCAGACGTAATCACCATCGAGCCCATTCGAGGGGAACTGAATCATGGCCACTCGCCCACCGGTGAATGATGTTGAAGTGCAGGCGGACTCCGCCGCACTCAAGGTGGCGTAGCCGGGCACCCACAGTGGCACCGCAGGAAACGTCGAACCGGTTCCCCCAGTGATGGTTTTCCACTGCGACGGCGTGGAGTAGACCCCGACGGACGCAACACGGATACTCAATAAGTATGCGATCGAGCCCTGCAACATCTGCTGGTCGTTCGCATCTGATGAAGCCGTCTTCCCGTAGCTGCGCTCCAAGGTCTCCCATTTGTTGCCAGTTTCAACATCGAGCCACCAATGCGCTTCTTTCGCCGCCGAGGATGGCGACAGCGAACCGTCCGCTGACTCGGCGCCCGCGGCATTGTTGAACGAAACCCTCGCCGCGTTCCAGCCGAAATCGTAGGAGCAATCTGGCGAGTTCGCCCCCTCGCAGATCCGAGGACTCTGTTGATTCGTTGGCCAACTTGACGAGTGGGCCGGTCCGGGGTTGCCCGTATTCATGTAGAAAACGGGGGCTTTACTCAACGTCGATTTGGACCAACGCAGTTCGCTCGAGAGGCACGGGTTGGTCGAAAACGGATGTCCGTCGTTGACCCCATCGATGCCAAAACCCGCGGCTGACGGCAAAGTGCGACCACACTGCGGGTAACTCACGTCGTAGCCAGTCAACGCCGGGGCTGCCGGCGTAGTGCCGGCGGCGAGAGTCGTGGTGACGAAAAGTCCAGTCACGGTTAACAGAGCCGCGAGTAGACCTTTCGTAAGTTGATTGAACACGTCCTTCAACCCTAGGTCGACGAGGTCGAGCATTCATAGTGGGGCAAACTTAGAATCACCTGAGAAAGTCGATCGTCCAAGTTAAACTTCTACTCACGTTCACGCAGTTGCGTCATCGTCACCAACCATGTTCGTCCTTCGTGCGACTCCCAGGTGAGCAAGTTGCTACCCACTAGTGGAGCAAAAAATCTAGGAATTGCCACTGCGAGACAATTTCGAACTCTTGGGAGTCTTGCCTGTCCACTCGGCGGTCAAGGGATTCAAACGATTCCGTTTCATTCCCAAGAGTCGTGATTAAGGTAGCAGTAGAGGTATTTCAGACGCCAAGCTCGCTTGAAGCTTGGGTTGTACGTGCCCGAAGGCTATGCCAAAGGTGGTCACGTGACACCAGAGTTCAAACACTCTTCAGATCAAATCGAAAATCAGGCCCGCCAGTGGTCTGCTTCTCAGTCCCAGTCCTTTCTCGCTTCACGCCTAGGAGAGGCTGGCTTACTGGGGCCTCCAAATCAGGATGCTCTGGCAACGGTCTTTCCACCAATTGCCGACTACGCGTTTCTCTCCGACTGCGAGAACAGTTGTCTCGTCGCACCAACAGGGGCGATTGAGTGGCTGTGCCTTCCCAAACCGCACGATCCAAGCGTCTTTGGAACCATTCTCGACCGCGCTGCCGGCTCATTCCGCTTGGCACCGGTCGACAGTGCTGTCCCCGCTCACCGGCAGTACGTTCCGGGAACGATGGTGCTCGCCACCACCTGGCAGACTCGCAGCGGCTGGTTGGTGGTAACCGATTTCTTGGCGGTGAGTCCTTGGTATCGAACTGGAGATCGTTCCGATCTCCATCGACGTACGCCCGGGGACTTCGACGCCCGACACATACTCGTACGCTCCGCGGTGTGCCTGCACGGCAACGTTGACATACTGCTCAACTGCGAGCCGTCGTTTGATTACGGCCGCGCCGATGCCGAGTGGGAGTACACGGGTCCCAACTACGACCAGGTGACGACGACCAATCCCGATTTCGAGCGTCTGACCCTGACCGGTGACATGAGGTTTGGAATCGAAGGCCGGTCGGTTCGGGCACGTCACCGCCTCACCGAGGGTGAGTCGACTTTTGTGGTGTTGGGATGGACCGACGAGGCACCTCCGTCAACTCGTGCACAGGTTGACACCTGTCGGGCTGAGACCAGTCGCTTCTGGCGCGACTGGATTGATGGCGGCAAGTTTCCCGATCACCCGTGGCGAGAGCTTCTCCAACGCAGCGCCCTCACACTCAAGGGGCTCACCTACGCGCCAACCGGGGCGATGCTCGCGGCACCAACGACTTCACTGCCCGAACAGCCCGGAGGTCAGCGAAACTGGGACTACCGGTACACCTGGACTCGCGATACGGCGTTTACGTTGCGCGCGCTGCACGTCCTCGGCTTCGATACCGAGGCGGACGACTTCCTGGCCTTTCTCGGCGATGTACTCGAGCCAAAGGGACGAACCGTCGGCGGCGTCGCAAAGTTGAGGGGAGACCTTCAAGTGCTCTATCCCGTTGATGGCGATACCGCACTCTCAGAGACGGAACTCGATCATCTCACGGGCTATCTGGGAAGCCGACCGGTACGAAACGGGAATGCGGCCTATAACCAGGTCCAGTTCGACATACTTGGTGCGATTGTTGACTGCGTCTTTGAGCACACTCGAACCCGGGACTCTCTCAGCGAACGCTCGTGGCGGATCGTCGTGCAAGCCGTGGAGACCGCCCTGAAATGCTGGCGCGACACCGATCGGGGCATTTGGGAGATGCGCGGTGAACCCAAACACTTCACGTTCTCAAAGGTCATGTGCTGGGTCGCCGCCGATCGCGGCGCGCGCCTAGCGGCGCTGCGAGGCGACAAGGAACGAGCGGATCTCTGGTGGAGCGCGGCGCTGGAAATTCATGCAGACGTTTGCGACAATGCGCTGAGCGACAAAGGTTATTTCGCCCAGTCGTACGGATCCGATGAACTGGATGCGTCGCTCTTGTTGCTACCGAGGCTCGGCTTTCTGCCACCGGAAGATGATCGAATTCGTGCGACCGTGTTGGCCATCGCGAGCGAACTCAGCGATGGCGCTTTTGTCTACCGTTACCGGACGGACGTAACCGACGACGGACTTGAGGGTCAACCCGAGGGGAGTTTCACCGCCTGTTCGTTCTGGCTCGTTTCGGCACTGGTCGAAATCGGTGAACTCGAACAAGCGCGGACCCAGTGTGAGAAATTGGTGGGTGCCGCGAGCACGCTCGGGCTCTACGGCGAAGAGATCGATCCCACCACGTCTCGACACCTGGGTAATTTTCCCCAGGCGTTGACTCACCTCGCGCTCATCAATGCGGTGCTGCACGTGATCGAGGCGGAGCAGCGAACGAACGGGAAGTCCATCGGGCCCGCGGGTTCACCTAGTTGGTGGAGCGCGGCTGGAAAAGACGACCGCCCCAACCCGATTCCTTAGCGACGGGCGCGACCAACGTACGCACACGAGGCAAGATGCTTTTTTTCACGGTCCTTCAAGCCGTGAGTTCCTCGCCGCGGCGAACTGATGGTCGCATTGGACGCGATGTCACCGGGAATACCGGGGAGCGAGCGGGTGGGACAACTTCCACATGATCTGTGTCGGCCGTGTTTCAATGCCGTAGTTCACTTACAGCCAGGAGAAAACCTTGATTATTTGGCCACTATCGAACAGAAATGATTGATGATGCGAAGGCGACGTTAGGCTCGCTCTCAAGCACAAACTATGACGCAGCAAACCAGTAATCCTGTTGAACCGACCTTGACCGGAGGACGGATATCAAAATCCGACCCGAATAGGGCGGAATTCGTCGTTGTCGCAAACCGCCTTCCGGTCCAGCAATCGATGTCCCAGGGGAATGAGGAGTGGCGACCCAGCCCGGGCGGCCTGGTCTCGGCGCTGACGTCGGTCTTGCAAAGTCGAAACGGACTTTGGATTGGCTGGCTCGGCGTCTCCGATCACGGAGAACCACCCACCGCCTACGAGGGAATACGGCTCAAAGCAGTTGACATCAGCCCTGAGGAGTATGAGGACTTCTATCTGGGATTCTCAAATGCCACGCTGTGGCCGCTGTATCACGACGCTATTCGCGCTCCGACGTTTCACCGCACCTGGTGGCACACCTATGAAGAGATCAACATGCGCTACGCGACGGCCGCCGCCGATGCGGTCGCCCCAGGCGGAACGGTGTGGATTCACGATTATCAACTCCAACTCGTCCCCAACATGCTCCGCCAGCTCCGCCCGGACGTTCGAATTGGCTTCTTTCTCCATATTCCCTTCCCACCCAGCGAACTTTTCATGCAGTTACCGTGGCGACGCGAAATCCTCGCCGGTCTGCTCGGCGCTGACCTGATCGGCTTTCAGGTTCCGCATGTCGCATCAAACTTCTCTCGCATCGCGCGCCGCTTGTTGGGGGCGACCGGCACCGACTCGATACTCAACTACGAAGGTCGCATTATTCGAGTCGGAGCATTTCCCATCTCGGTTGACAGTGCGCAAATTATCGCGAAGGCCTCAGATCCGGTGATTCGTGAACGGGCACGTGAAATCCGACGAGATCTGGGCAACCCCGAGGTGGTGCTGTTGGGCGTGGACCGTCTCGATTACACCAAGGGCATCCAACAGAGAATCAAGGCCATCACCGAGCTATACGCTGACGGCTCGCTCAGTGGAGAGAAGCACGTGGTGGTTCAGGTCGCCGTTCCCAGCCGCGAATCCGATGCGCACTACGACCTCGAGCGCCATAACCTCGAGCAAGTCGTCAGCGAGATGAATGGAGATCATGGCCTCGTGGGCAGCCCCGTCATCCATTATCTTCATCAAAACCTCCCCTTCGATGAGTTATTGGCGCTCTACCTTGCGGCCGACATCATGCTCGTGACGCCCTTCAGGGACGGAATGAACTTGGTAGCCAAAGAGTACGTGACGTGTCGCACTGACCTGACCGGAAAATTAGTACTGAGCGAGTTCGCGGGAGCTGCCGCTGAGCTTCGTGGTGCCTTCATGGTGAACCCACACGATCTCGACGGGATCAAGGAAGCGATCAGGCTCGCACTGAAGGCTGGACCCAAAGAGGACAAGGCCCGGATGTCACGGATGCGCCGCAAAACGTTACGTCGCGACGTCTACGACTGGGCTCAGTCATTCTTGGCCGCGCTACAACAAGGCAGTCCTTCGCCGACCGCGAGGGAAGCCACCGGTGCAGATTCGACGGGCCCCGATGAAACGACGCGAGCGTAATCAACGGCGCCGGCAGGTGAAGTAACCGTTCGACGTTGGATCACGGGAACACGACCACCGCCTTGCAGTCCGACACCGAATCTGCTCGAGGAAGAGGCGGCCCGTGATTCCAAGTGCCGGTAGGGCGCAGCGCCCTCGCTCGTTGCTGACCCTACAGTTCGTTAATCAAATCCGCAACCGAGGCAACCACCCTCGACGGACGATACGGGAAGCGATCAACGTCGTCTTCGCCGTCGACACCGGACAGAACCAGAATCGTTTCGAGCCCCGCATCAACTCCGGCCAGGATGTCGGTGGCCATGCGATCACCAATCATGACCGTGGCGTTGGAGTCCGCCTCGAGAACGACCAATGCTTCGCGGATCATCCTGGAATTGGGCTTACCCACGAAATACGGAGTGACACCGGTCGCACGTTCGATGATGGCCGCCATCGCCCCACAACCCGGGAGTGATCCATCGGGTGATGGACCGGTCGCCTCGGGGTTGGTGGCCACGAAATGGCTTCCGGCATCAATCAGTCTGATCGCGGTGGTGAAGTCATCGAATGAGTAGTTCTGAGTTTCACCGAGCACGACGTAGTCAGGACTCTGGGAGTCTTCGCGATAACCCACGTCGTGCAGGGCCGAGTGAAGACTGACTTCCCCGATGACAAAGGCACTTCCGCGAGGCCGCTGAGCGTGAACGAATTGAGCGGTGGCGAGGGCCGAGGTCCAGAACTGCTTCTCGTCGACTTCTAGGCCCATGGATGACAACTGGTCGCAGAGTTGACGAGGTGTAAACAAGGAGTTGTTCGTGAGAACAAGAAATGGTCGACCGGTGGATCGAAGTCGCTCCAAAAACCGGTCAGCCCCTTCTACCATCGCGCCATCCGCGATAAGCACACCGTCCATATCGCAGAGCCAATACTGAGCTAAACCGTCAAAGTCCATCTCACCATTATGGACGCACAATCAGTCTCTCTCGAACTTTTGCAATGTCTCGACGAGATGAGAGCCCGCTCAACGATGAATCAACTCCCTCGCTGGGAGTTGCAAGAAGTGGAGCGTTGGCATTTTTCACTACCATCGCTCCCCACATCCAAGCTTCCGCCCCATCCTACGAACGCCGATGGTTAAGGAGGTCAGACCTGAGATTTTGCTCTTCGGCGGCCGTGTCCAGGCCATGGAATTCGGGCGCCGTCCAACGCTTCTGACTGGCGACCGTTGGGAGAAGGTGACACTCGAGAGTCCCCTCGAAGATTCTCCGTGTCGGGATTGAAACCCGGTCTGGCTGCCTTGTCTCGAGACGTGAGCCCGCAGGTACTCGCGGCTCGACGCAAGAACCTCTACGTCGACATCCTTCGACTCACGAGTCAAGCCGTTCGTAGCGCCCACGGACGCCAACGGTGATACCTGAATCTTCAGCAGCACTCTGTTCTATGAGGGAGGCAGGCCAACTAGTTCACGAGGCTCCAACAGTGCCGCGGACTCCTCCGTGGTCGGATTATCGCTGAGCAGCGTGGCTCGTCTCTCGCGCCTGGACCGCTGCCACTCCGTCCCTGCCATGGCGATCATGAGCACAGCGCCCGCAAAGAGCAACGAGAAACCGGGGAGAATGGAGAGATGCCCGTGGGCGTACCAGCGATAGCGATGCCATCGATAAGGAGCGGTCGCTCCCACGATGAGCAATAACAACATTGCGCCACCCACCCAACGATCTTGACGCCATCTCGCGACCAATATCACCGGCAGAAGGATGATCCACGACCAGTGGTGCGTCCAGGAAATGGGACTTACGAGGAGTTCCGTCAACGCCAACGCGAGAAGAGCCTCGATGGGACGATCGGAAGCCACGTAACGCCTCGCTAAATAGAGTCCCACCAAGAAGGTTGCCACGCTCAGCGCCAGCCACACAGTGGTTGTCGATGATCCGAGAGTCGATGAGAAACGACCTACAAGTCCGAACCACGACTGGTTTGCGGTGCCGATTGCCCCGCCCTTATGACCCGGGCTAATCGCTTGATGGAACCAGAACAGCGCCGAATCCGACGGTAGGACGAGCCACGCGACGGCGCCCGCTGCGACGAAAGCACCCGAGACCCTCAGTACCGAACAACGACTTCGAATGACCGCGAAATAGGTGATGTAGATCAAGGGCGTGAGTTTGACGGCCGCGGCGAGCCCCGTCAGCACTCCGCGTGATGATGACCTCACTCGAGTGACGTCCACGAGAATCGCGAGCATCAAGAAGAAGTTGATCTGTCCAAAGTCCATGTTGCTTCGAACCGGCTCCAGGAACAGGCACGAAGCGCCACCGATGGCGAGCGCCGCCACGACAGCAGTTCGACGGGAAAGTCCAGTGATCGACCGCAGAGCCAGTACTACGAAGGCGACGAGGGCTAGGGAATTGAGTAACCACCAGATGACCAGCATGACCAACGGTGAGGGCACGGTGAGGGCGCTGAGAAGCAGGAGCGCGAAGGGAGGGTACGTAAAGTTGAGGTGCGCAAAAGTGAATCTCGCGTGGTACGTGGCTCCCCCGTGCAGCATACTGGTGGCGGCGTCGCGATACACTTCGAAGTCGAGTGGAAGCCCCGTTCGAGTTTGATGCGCGAGTTCTAGCGCCACCAGCGACCACAGCACGAGTGACACGGCGAAGAGGCTGCCCAGAGTTAGTAGTCCCCTCAAACGCATTAACCGACGTCGCCCCGTTCTCTCTCGAGCACAAGATGTTGGTCCGAAGGGCACCCGTGACATTTTGATATCCACTTCAGGAGCTCGCCGAGAAGATTCTCGTGTTGGCCATGGACGCCTCTGTCCCTGAGGATGCATCCATTCGATTGCCCCCACTGTGAGACCAGACCTGTACAGGAGTATCTGACCAACGAACGTCATCGGGCTGACGTCGATCACAATCGAACGCTGAATCACTCCACTTCTTCTGAGCCATTCACCACCCCTTCCGATCGCGAGCCGCTTGGTCCACGATTACACATGTCCACGTAGCGTCATAATCCGTCAGAACTTCGATTAGCGGGCTACCGACCCTGGGCCGCTCTGTTCAAGGACGCGGACGCACCTTTCGTCACGACGATCGGCCGCGTAAGTGAACAATGATCCTGACGAGCGATCGATACCTGACAGTGCCCCCAAGCCCAAGAGTGATCGAGCGAGTTCGGACAAGCGATGGTGCGCCGTGCCAGCGCCCCGCGTAGAGGATCCTGGAATCCGAAATCAGTACAAAACAGTGTAACTCTCTGGTAGAGATGGCAACCATACCGCCCCTGACCTCCCTACTGGCCGCTGTGGTCGATACCACCCTGTCCATAGCCCGCTGCGCCAGACGTTCGACCCATCGCCGTGCGCACGTCGATGACGTCCATTCTTAAGACCCCACAACCCCGGGGTGGCGCCGATGCCTTCACGGCCACAAGGAGTTGTCGACCAAGATCGTGACGGATTTCCTTCGCCTCCGGACATGTGTAGACGTGATCCACACCGGTCCTAGACGTCATAGGAGTCCAACGTGAGCAGCGACCGAGCGAAGGGTTTCGAGCGTACGTACTCGATCCACTTTCGCGATATAGCTTCGTACGTAGTTCGCCGAGTGCCGAGAGACGAAGTCGAGGTTGTTGTCGTCAACGTTTTCGTTGTCGCCTGGCGGAGATTCGAGAGGGTGCCGGCGCCACCCGACGACCGGCTCTGGCTCTTTGGTCTTGCACGACGTTGTGTCGCCGAGCACACTCGCAGTCGTGCCCGTCAGGGTCGCCTTCGTGCGAAACTCGCCGACGAGGAGTTTTCGGTCGAGGCAACGTCATCCTCGGCCCCAGACCCACGCCATGACCTCGTGCTCACGGCCATGGCCAAATTGAAGACCCTCGATCGTGAGTGTCTCCAGCTCGTGCTCTGGGACGAACTCTCCCACGCCGACGCGGCGGCCGTACTGGGCTGCAGCTTGAACGCCTTTGAACTTCGCTACCAGCGCGCTCGCAACCGTGTTCGCGACGACATTGACGTGTCGGTCGATGCCTCGACAAGACCAACGCCCTCTGCGCTCACTGATGTTCCACTTACCCCGAAGGAAGCGACGGCATGACTATGACTATCGAATCACTCATTCGTGAGGCCAATCCCGTCGCCCGTTACGAGGTTCCGTCAATTGACGCAGACTCCGCCCGTCGACTGCTCGACCGCATACTCGCCACGCCGAGTCCACGGGCCACGGTCCGGCGGCCCCGAACAGTAGTGGCGATTGCGGTCGGTGCGCTGACGGCGGTCCTGTTGACAGCCCTGGTCCTGTTCGAGATCGTGGGCCAATCGACGCCTGCGACGGCGGTCCTCTTACGCCTTTCCAACGTTGCTGCGACACTGCCGAGGATCGGGGCACCGGTGCCAGGCCAGTTCCAATACACCAATTCACTTTCATCTGATTCGGTCGAGTACGCCCAACTACTCAACCACCCTTACTTGGTGAACTATGTTTCCCAGCGCCAGATCTGGGTCGGCCCAGACGGCTCGGGGCGACTACTGCAAACCTGGTCCGACCCGACGTTTCCAACGGCCCACGACCACGTCAACTGGGTCCTCTCGGGTTCACGGTCACTGGCGCGGTTGACGACAGACCAGACCTTCGGCGCGAAGAAACTTGCCGACGGACCGACCAATCTGTGGGCCCTGCCAACCAACCCGACGAAGTTGGCGGCGTTGATCGCCCGCCGGACAATCGAGGGAGGATTGGAGGGACCGAGCGAGGACTTCGTGCAGGTCGGCGATCTCCTGCGAGAGACCGACGCGCCGCCGGCCCTTCGGGCGGCTCTCTTTCGCGTCGCCACGAAGATTCCCGGAGTGGAGTTGCTCGGACCAACGAAGGACCACCTGGGTCGAACGGGCATCGGACTCGCCTACTCGGCGGCGTCAAGTGATCCCTCGCGGGGTTCCGAAGAGCGCTATGTGCTCATCTTCAATCCGACGACCAGCGCCCTCTTGGGTGAACAGACGGTGGCCATCGATCCCTCCACCGGGGCCTCAACGGTAACGACGTGGACGTCGTACGTCGCTACCGCGGTCGTGAACTCGACGACCGCGGTAGCGCCCACCGCTTCGCTGGGGCCGTAGCCGTGTCTCGCACCTCGCACGACTCCGGAACTGGACGACCAGCCTTGAAGGTATACCTTGGGGAACAGCCACCTGACGGTAGGCGATGCTCGGAGATCCTGGAGGGCTGCCATCCAGAGCTAACGAACATGAAGTTTCTCTTTCCGATTGAAGGGACGTCAGCGTTATGAGTGCGGCTGTCTTCGGACCAACACTTCCCGTTGTGCTTGTGGTGATGCTTTTACTGTTCGTCTTCATCATCTGGACGTTCTATGACATTGCGTCGCGACCCGCCTCCGACTTCTCGGGGCCCGGTCTGACGAAGACAGCCTGGTTACTCTTGCTGATCCTCTTCACAGTGTTTCTCACCCCGATAGGACTGGGCATGGCGATTTACTATCTGGCGAGTGAACGGCGCAAACTTCCAACCCCCGCCAATCGGTTGAAGCGCGAAAAGCTGAACCCGCTGTTCTACCTGTTGGCACTCCTGCTCGTGTTGGTAGTCCTGTTTGTGTTCGTTCACCCCTACGCGCAAGGCTCGGGTTCGCTCTCGCCGAGCGCACTAGTTACCGGTCGAGTTTCGGGCTGTGTCGTGAACGGACAACCGGGCGTCGTCGCTCCCGTGTCCATAAGCCTCACGGCGGGCAACGGCAATGTCGAGCGTTTGACCATTCGCGGAACCGGCGGCTCATTCTCGATGGCAATCTCTCCTGGCAACTACAAGATGGTGGCCAAAGTGAGGGTTTCAGCATCACACACGACTTATCATCATTGGGCAATCGCCTTTGCCAAACCCAAGACGTCGTCCCCGCAGCCCGCCAATCCTCCGACCATTCTGGCCGTGTCGATAACGTCACCGTGCAAATCGTCCCCTTCATAGCAACTGGATTGCGTCGCACGGTGGCGATCGTGCTCTGCATCAATTGCGTCCAATGACCACCCAGATGAACCAGCGAGAGAAGACGTTCACAACGTCGCAGGTCCGATTCCAAGCGCTGAAGGCTACGAAGCCAGAACCCGAAATGCAAGCGAACCGAAGGTGGCCGCCGACGCGTTCGACGTTGACTCAATTATTGGCGCGGAGGTATCTCTCTCACGGTGAGATCTTCGTCATCTTCGCTGTTCGATTGGGAGGGCGAAACATCGCAAAGGGGTCCGTCACCAATAGAGTTCGATCGGTGAATCGGTAGAGCGCCGCTGGTCGACCGCCCGATGAGGAGGGTGACAAGACGGCGTTGGTGGGTTCAATAATCTCTCGGCGCAAGAGGACCCTCTGCAGATTCGTCGAAGTGATCGCGTGGCCGAGGCACGCCTCATACACGGTTCTCAACTCCGCAATACTGAAGACGCCGGGCACCAATGCGTAACCCACATTGGTGTAGGTGAGTTTGGCCCGAAGACGCTCGCGGCCGGAACGAATAATCGACGCGTGATCGAATGCGGTGGGCGGAAGCTCATCGACCGCAAACCACGCCGTATCGCTCGGTACCGAGGGGTTCAGATCAGTCGACACCAGAGCAATGTAGGCGGTCGCGATTGTCCGTTCCCGCGGATCTCGTTCAACGTCGCTACGGGTCTCCAACTGCTCGAGGTATGCAACATCGGTGAGGTCAACTTTGGAGGCGAGATGGCGCCCGAGGGATGATCCCAGCCGCTCAACGTCGCTGAGCGGCCCACCCGGCAACGCCCAAAACCCACCGAAGGGCTCTCGTGCTCTTCGCCACAAGAGTGAATGCAGCCGACCGTCGCGGACCTGAAAGACGGCGGCGAGCACTTCATGGCGGAACCGCCCACTGAGTTCGCTCGTCTCATCACCCTCACTTGTCCGAGCGTTTGAGGATTCATCTGAATTTTGACGAACGTCCACGACTCATGGTAACTTAAATCAGAGGTTTTCGCCTATTAGGCGAAAACCTCTGTGCATGGATATATCCGCCTCAGTAAATGGACCTGAAGTTTGCGTCGATCTACTACTCCCAGCAAGGTCAGATTTTGGAAACCACAGAGATCGGCTCGCACCATATCTCGCTTCGCGAGTGGTCCGACGAAGTGAAACGGCTCGCCAGAGAACGCGACGCCATCATCCTCGCGCACAACTATCAACGCCCCGAGATCCAAGACGTGGCTGACCATGTCGGCGATTCGCTCGCGCTTTCTCGAATCGCCGCCCAAAGCAGTGCTTCGACCATCGTTTTCGCGGGCGTCTATTTCATGGCCGAGACCGCGAAGATCCTGGCACCCGAGCGAACGGTCCTGATACCCGAACCCCGGGCTGGCTGCTCGCTCGCCGACAGCATCGACGCGGACCAGTTGCGCGAGTGGAAGTCCCAGCACCCCGGAGCCGTGGTGGTGGCCTACGTGAACACCAGCGCCGAGGTGAAGGCCGAGAGCGATCTGTGCTGCACGTCCGCGAATGCCGTGGAAATCGTGGCGGGCATACCGAGCGATCAAGAGGTTCTGTTTCTGCCCGACCAGTTCCTTGGCGCGCACGTGCAAAGAGCAACGAAGAGGGAGAATATGCATATCTGGATGGGCGAGTGCCACGTCCACGCCGGCATAAGCCCGCAAGATCTCCGCCGCAAGGCCGCGGCCGCTCCGGAGTCCGAACTCTTCATCCACCCCGAGTGTGGATGTGCGACGCCGGCACTGTGGCTGTCGGGAACCGATGATCTTCCCGCAGAGCGGACCCACGTGCTTTCCACTGGCGGGATGCTCGAACGGGCGCGAACCACTCGCGCGCGCTCGGTGCTCGTCGCAACCGAAACCGGCATGCTGCATCAGTTGCGAAAGGCCAATCCCTCGGTGCAGTGGGAGCCGGTGAACGCGAAAGCGGAGTGCGTGTACATGAAGATGACGACGCCGGAAGTGCTCTTGCGCTGCCTTCGCGACGGAACGACCGAAGTGGAGGTTGACGCCGAGATTGCCACACGGGCCCGTCGCGCGGTCGAAGCAATGATCGCCGTCGGCGCGTCATCACTGGGGGGCGAATGAGCTTGCCACCTCCCCGGTTCCTGCCCGCAGTGAATCTCTCGTGGAACCGCGACACCGACATTGTCATCGTCGGCACGGGAGCTGCGGGACTCAGTGCGGCGTTGGCCGCGTCAAAAATAGGTCGAAAAGTAATCTTGATCTGCAAGGGTGATCTTCTCAGTGGTTCCACTCCCCTCGCCCAGGGTGGCCTCGCGGCAGCGATGGACCTATCGGACTCGTTGGATGCCCACGTCTCGGACACCCTCGTCGCCGCGGCGGGGCTCGCCGTTGAGTCATCAGTTCGCGAGCTGGTGACGGCCGCACCGCAAGCCGTTCGGTCGCTCTGCGGGCTCGGCGCCCGCTTCGATAATGGACCCCTCGGCCTCGAAGGAGGCCATTCTCATCGTCGAATCGTCCACGCCGGCGGCGACGCGATCGGAGCTGAACTCCACCGGGTACTTCGCCAGGCGGTGCTTGACTCTGACGTGGAAATCCTGGAGAACACGGCGGCCATCGACGTCCTAAAGGACGCCGCCGGCGACGTGGTGGGAATCATCGCCGGGCGTGTGGGCCGCGTGAGCACTCAGCCGCTCGACACGGGTGCCATAACGGCGCGCGCGGTCGTCCTCGCGACCGGAGGCTTTGGTCAGGCGTACGCCTCATCAACGAATCCTGCAGAAGTGACCGGAGACGGACTGGGTCTCGCGGCTCGAGCCGGGGCGGAGCTCACAAACATTGAGTTCGTCCAATTTCATCCAACCGTGTTTTACGTTCCCGGTCGGCGTGGCCAATCACCCCTCATCACCGAGGCACTTCGCGGCGCGGGTGGAACCATCACCGACGTACACGGAAGATCGGTGATGCGTGGCCACCATCCTCTGGGTGATCTCGCTCCGCGCGACGTTGTCTCGTTCACAATGCTGCAGCGCATGAATTCGAACGACGGCCCCTCGACTCATCTGTGGCTCGATGCCCGAGGAGTGGGAGCACGACGCCTGGAGGAGGAGTTCCCGACCACCGTCGAAATCTGTCGGAGTCTGGGCGTTCACCCGGCCAGTGAACCGATTCCAATCGCTCCGGGAGCCCACTACGCGTGTGGAGGCATCCGCGCGGACCTCGACGGCAACACTTCGCTGCACGGACTCTACGCGGTGGGAGAGGTCGCCTGCACCGGAGTGCACGGCGCCAATCGTTTGGCTTCGAACTCTCTGACCGAAGCCATGATCAGCGGCGCTCGACTTGGACAGCATCTCGCCGACGTCTTGTCCAGCCGCCGCGACACGTTGTCGGCGCCGCTCCTCAGCTCACCCGGCGTCGGTGCGGGAGTCGATCCGGCGACGCGCGAAGCGCTCGCCGCGCAAATGTCGAGGCACGCCGGCGTCCTCAGGAATTGCGCCGGCTTAGGGAGCATTCTCGAAACGCTCGAAATGACTCCCGAGGCTCCGTTCGCGCCGCTGGACCTTGCGACACTCGAAGCGACCAATCTGCACACCGTTTCACTGTTGGTCTCCAGCGCGGCATCGATGCGAGAGGAGAGTCGCGGGTGCCATCGCCGAAGTGACTTTGCACAGACCAGCGACGATTGGGCGCAACCGCTGTGCCTTCAAATCGTTGAGGGCGAGGTCGTCGCCCAGGCTGGAGCAATGGCCGACACATGAATCGAAACCTGCTCGAAACACTGAACAGAGCGGACATCGAACCACTCGAGTTGCAACGCCTTGTCGATCTCGCCTTGGCGGAGGACCTTCGATTTGGTCCCGACGTCACCAGCGACGCAACGATTCCTAGCGACCAAGTCGCCGTGGGCGACGTGACCGCCCGAGCACGCGGCGTCGTCAGCGGGGTCCCGGTGGCACTCGTGGTCCTCGAGACGGTGGGCTTCCCCCTGTCGGGGGTCACCGTCGTTCGCAACGACGGTGACTCGGTCGAGCCCGGAAGCGTCGTTCTCGAGATTGCGGGTCCGCTACGACCGATGCTGCTCGCCGAGCGCACCCTGTTGAACTTCATGACCCATCTGTCCGGTATCGCCACTGCAACCAACGCCTGGGCGCGCGCGCTGGAGGGGACCAACTGCAAGGTCCGTGACACCAGAAAGACGACGCCCGGACTGCGCCAACTCGAGAAGTATGCGGTCAGATGTGGCGGAGGAACTAACCACCGAATGGGACTCGGCGACGCGGCTCTCATCAAGGACAACCACATCGCGGCCGCCGGCGGCATCGTCCAAGCCGTGGCCGCCGTTCGCTCGGCCGATCCAGACATCGAGCTGGAAGTCGAGTGCGACACGCTCGAGCAGGTTCGTGAGGCTCTCAGCGCACATTGTTCGCTCATACTTCTTGACAACATGGACTTGAATGAAATCAAGTCCGCAGTCAACATCGCCCGCGAGTCGCCGGGAGTCCGACTTGAAGCCAGCGGGGGCATGGAACTCGCTGGTGCCGGCGCGGTCGCCAGGACGGGCGTGAATTTCATTGCGGTGGGGGCGCTCACCCATTCGTTCAGCGCCCTCGATTTGGGCCTCGATCTTCGCAGCTAGGCATCAACCGCGTGCCAACGTGCGCTTCGCGTCTGGTTGCGCGACGAGCCTTTCAACATAGGCGTGTCAGCGCGAGGCGCCAATCGCCCGTTTCTGCTCGACATCTCGTGACGGCCCTGTTAAATGTTGCACCGTTCGGACAAAACCTCGTCGACGGTTTTGAAAGTGCGTAATGATTGAACTATGAACTGTCCAAAATGCGGTGCCGACGTATCCGATTCGTACTGCCTCGCCTGCGGAACCCAAGTTGCAAGACTTGGCGTACTCGACCCCCTAACGGAGAAAGTACTAGCTCGTTGGGGAGTGCGCGTCGCCGCCACGATCATCGATTTCCTGATCCTCGCCATTCCCGAACTGATTCTCCGATCTGTTCTCGGCAACGACGTCGGTTCGAGTATCTACATCCTCATTTTTGGAATCTACCTCGTCACCCAGTGGACCCTGTACGACGGTCGGAGCGTGGGCAACCGTGTCGCTCACTCCCAGACGCTGGACGCGAAAACCGGGCACTCCATCACCGGCCTGCAGGCATTCAACCGCTACCTCTATCTCGAGATCTACGCATTTGTCGACCTCTTTGGCGCCGTCGAGGGGTCCAACGCCATTGTGCTGCTCGCCGGGCTTTACGCGCTCGTCGACAACCTCTTTCCGCTCTTCGACGCGCGCAAGCAGACGCTGCACGACAAGTTCGCCAACACCATCGTGGTCATGACCGATTAGGTACTAACGCCCCACGGTCAACGAACTATCGCTACGCGTTCACCGGGTGCGGCATGCACAGATCGTCGTACTCGGCGATCACGATCGGACCAGCATCCTCGCCGCACGCGGGACACGAGGGATCTCGACGCACCTTGAACGTGCGAAAACTCTGATCGAGGGCGTCGTAGGTGAGGAGACGGCCGACGAGCGGGTCGCCGAGCTCGAGAATCAGTTTGATGGTTTCGACGGCCTGGATTGATCCGACAATCCCCGGCAACACCCCGAGCACGCCGGCTTCGGCGCAGCTCGGCGCGAGCTCGGCGGGCGGTGGCTCGGGAATCATGCAGCGGTAGCAGGGTCCGATGTAGGGGTTGAAGACGGTGATCTGGCCTTCGAAGCGAAAAATCGATCCGTGCACCACGGGGATGTTCTTCAATAGTGCGGCGTCGTTGACGAGGTAGCGAGTCGGAAAGTTGTCCGTGCCGTCGACAATGACGTCGTAACCATCGAAGATCTCCAGGACGTTGTCGGCGCCGAGGCGAGTGTCGTAGGTGACGACCTTGACGTCAGGGTTCATGGCCTCAAGCGTGAGCCTGGCGCTGTCGACCTTTCGCATGCCCACGCGCTCAAGATTGTGCAAGATCTGGCGTTGCAGGTTCGACGAGTCCACCACGTCCATGTCAATGATGCCAATGGTCCCCACGCCTGCCGCGGCCAGGTACAGCGCGGCGGGCGAACCAAGTCCTCCCGCACCGAGGAGCAGAACCTTCGCGTCGAGTAACTTCATCTGTCCGGCTTCGCCAACTTCGGGCAGCAGCAGGTGGCGGTGGTAGCGCACCCGTTGATCCTGGGTCATCGCACGCGGAGTCTCCCAGACGAGCCCCTCGTCCTTCCACTTGTTGAAGCCGCCGATCACCGAGACCACGTCGGTGTAGCCAAGTTCTTGGAGGGTCTTCGTGGCGAACGCCGATCGAACGCCGCCCGCGCAGTAGACGGCGATGGGCGCCTTCTTGTCGGGCAGGCGACCTTCTATGGCAAACTCCAGATTGCCCCGAGCGACGTGGACGGCACCGGGCACGGCACCCTGCTCGTGCTCGTCAGGCTCGCGCACGTCGAGCAGTGTGTAGTGGTCGAGACGCGCGGCGACCTCGTGCGGGTCGATCTCACGGATCTCGGCCTTCGCGGCATTCAGTAGTTCTCGAGGTGATGGCAACGGTCGCTCCTTCTACGTCTCTAAATCCTACCGGCTGGGTCAACATTCAATTCCAACACACCTGCTAAACCACATCCAGTGGACCTTCAACACTTACTCAGCCAACGCCGGATGGTTCGGTCCTTCGACGGCACCCCAGTTGACCCTGACTGGCTCGACGAATACTGTGCCAGCGCGCTCTGGGCACCGAGCGCTGGCAATAGCGCGGGCGTTCGAATGCACACAATTGATTCTGAACTCGTTGCAGGCTACTTTGACGTCGCCACCGACGAGCAGTGGCGCCGGACAGCGAGGCGGGCCGAGGGCCTGCGAAGGGCGGGCGCCGTCGTGCTCGTCACCTCGCGCCCCCAGGACTACGTCGCACGCTACGTCGAGCCCGACAAGGCCTCATCGGGTCTCGGCGAGCACAGCGCCTGGCCGATCCCCTACTGGCACGCCGACGCCGCGATGGCGACGATGGCGCTGCTCTTGTTGCTCGAGGAGAGTGATTGGCAGGCCACGCTCTGGGGTAATTTTCGAAACGCTGAACGCGTGCTCGCGTGGGCCGGCATTGAAGACGAGGTGCTTTTTGGTGCCGTTCTCATTGGCAAGGCCGACGGGAACGACGTTCCTTCATCGTCGCTTGCCCGCAGTGTCCCGTCGCGCGCGTCGCGGGTGCGCCGCATCCGGGGCTAATCCTCTTCGACCTCAGCCACCGCCGAGAGAAACTCGACAATGGTGCGCGCACTGAACGCCGTGGCGCCCTTGGTCGTGTAGCCGCGACTTTGCTCGGCTCGCCCCGGACCGGCGATGTCGAGGTGGACCCACGGCCGTCCATCGGTGAATCGCCGCAAGAGCAGGGCCGCTGAAATCGCTCCCGCTCGTTGTGGCTTTCCGATGTTCTTCATGTCCGCGACATCGGACTCGATGTGTGACTCGTAGTTCCTTACCAGCGGCATCCGCCAGAGCTGCTCGCCACTTCGTGCGCTGGCGGCGCTGAAGTAGTCGGCGAGCTCGTCAGTCGAGGCGAACAGTGCCCCGACCTCATCGCCCAACGCCACCGCCTGGGCGCCGGTGAGCGTGGCGACGTCAACAATGGCGTCGGGGTCCGCCTCAACCGCGAGACTCAGTCCGTCAGCCAGAATCAGCCGTCCCTCGGCATCAGTGTTGAGCACCTCGATGGTCATACCGTTTCGAATGGTGAGTACGTCACCGGGTTTGGTGGCTTTCTCGCCGGTCATATTCTCCGCCATGGGCGCAATCGCGGTGATGCGCACGGGTATCTTTAGCTGGCTTGCAATGGAGAGCGCGGCCATGACCACGGCGGCGCCCGTCATGTCCGTCTTCATGGTCATCATGCCCTCGCCCGACTTGATCGAAAGTCCACCCGAGTCGAAGGTCACCCCCTTGCCGACCAACGCCACGTGCGCGAGCGGCGTCCCGGGCTGGGGGTCGTACATCGCGTAGACCAGTCGGGTGGGTTGGCCCGAGCCCTGCCCCACGCCCAGCAGACCGCCGAGGCCCTCCTCTTTGATCTTGGCCTCGTTCCACACCTCCACGCGTACGTACGGATCCTCTTCGAGTCTCTTGAGCACGTGCTTCGCGAGGTCCTTCGGCGCCAAGTGGCCCGCCGGCGTATCGATCAGACGCTTCGCCCAGTTGACGCCCTCGGCGACGATAGCCCCTCTGGCGACGCCTTCGGTCACCTCATTGTGCGTGTCGACGCTCGGCAACGGCGTACCGAGCGGCACCACGTCAAACGTGACGTCGCCCAGGGGCTTCTTGTAGTTGTACGACGCGAGCAGAGCCCCTTCCACGAGAGCCTGGGCGGCGGCATGAGGATCTTCTATCCCGTCGGTCGGCAAGAAGAACGCCACCGATCCCTCGCCCGCGTTGGCGACCGCGGCCGCACCGGCGAGCCGGAAGCTCTCGAGATTGTTGTAGCTCGCGCCGAGACTGATGAGAGCGACGTTGGCCTCGCCGATCGATCGCAAGAGCACCGAGCTGCCCGGTTCCTCTTTGAGCCCTTGTTGCGCGCACCACTCCCTCGAAAACGTACGGGGCAAGTCGTAGCCGCCAAGCGTGGTGGGCACGGACTCCGCCACCACGGCCACGCCGTCGCCAAAGACCACGGGAACGGCCGCCGTTGGCTGCTGAGCCCCTTCGACGGGCGCGGAAAGTCGAGCGGTACGCGACATGTGATTCCTCTCTTCTTAGTGAACTCGAGCGGTACGGTGGTGCGGCCCCTCGGCCCAACGGGCCATGGTCCACGCTAAGTCACTGAGGCGATTGAGATAGCCAACCACCATCGAGCCGTCGAGCGGATAGCCCACCGCTATGCGCTCGGCTCGGCGGATAGCGGTGCGCGCCAC
Source organism: Acidimicrobiaceae bacterium (assembly GCA_003141095.1). Lineage (GTDB taxonomy): Bacteria > Actinomycetota > Acidimicrobiia > Acidimicrobiales > RAAP-2 > RAAP-2. The sequence continues at coordinate 65,014 of PLKM01000039.1, forward strand.
GTCGAGCGCGGCCGATAACTGGTTCTCACCGGGTACGACGAACTCCTTGGGCATCTCAATCTCTGCAGAGAGTGCGTCGATCTCGTTTTCCAATCGCGTAATCATCTCGCTCGTGACGAGCGACTTCTCGGCGGTGAGCTTGTGACGATTGGCGGGCAGTGTCGCCACTTCAGCCATCAGTACCCAGAGGTCGCGTTCGACGGTGATAAGGAGTTCGTTCAATCGACTCTCGGGCTCGCTCAGCGAACGCGCCCAACCGAGTGCGGCCTGCGCCTCGTCAACGGCGCCATTCACTTCAATCGGGTCCGAACTCTTCTCGACGCGGCCTCCGAAGTAAAGTCCCGTCGTGCCATCATCGCCATCTCGCGTATAAATCTTCACACCGTCAGCGTAGTGACATCGGCTCTCGCCCGGGTAGCCTGATAGTCCAATGGAGTCCACCGTTCGTCTACCTTTTGCCCGTCCGACTTCGAACGACCCCTACCTGGCCGCGCTCGCCGAGCGAGTGCTCATCTACGACGGCGCCACGGGGACAAATCTCCAGATTCAAGATCTCTCGGCCGACGACTTCGGCGGCCCGGACTTCGAGGGCTGCAACGAGATCCTGGTGATCACTCGCCCCGACGCTATCGAGCGACTTCACCGCTCGTTTCTGGACGAAGGGGTCGACGTCATCGAGACCAACTCCTTTGGATCGTTCTCCGTCGTCCTCAACGAATACGGGATCAGCGAGCGGGCCCACGAGCTGGCCCTGGCCTCGGCCTCGATTGCGCGTCGCGTCGCCGACGGTTACGCCAGCCCCGGCTCGCCCAGGTTCGTGGCTGGATCAATGGGACCGGGCACCAAGTTCCCGACCCTCGGCCAGATCACCTACGACGAGCTCTCGGCCAGCTACGAAGAGCTGGCCTACGGGCTCCTCGAGGGCGGTGTCGACCTCTTGCTGGTCGAGACGATGTTTGACTTGCTGTCGGGCAAAGCCGCCATCGCCGCTTGTCACCGTGCCATGGCCCGCCATGGGCGAATTGTGCCCATCCAGGCCCAGGTGACGATTGAACTCACGGGACGCATGCTGCCGGGCACCGAGATTGGAGCCGCGATCACCGCGCTCAATCCATTGGGTATTGACCTGATTGGTCTCAACTGCGCTACCGGTCCCGTCGAGATGTACGAGCCCCTTCGTCAACTCTCAGAGACCGCCCCGATGCCCGTGGCGTGCCTACCCAATGCGGGACTGCCCAGCGTCGTCGATGGCAAGATGCACTACGACCTCACGCCGGACGCTCTCGCCGAGCATCTGGTCAAGTTCGTGAGCGAGTACGGCGTCGAGGTGGTGGGCGGTTGCTGCGGCACGTCGCCCGAGCACATCAGGAGAGTGATCGAAGCTGTTCGCCCCCTCAAGCGCGCGCTTCGAGCGCCGGTGCTCGAGCCGGCGGTGGCGTCAATCTACGCACCCACCGCGTACAGCCAAGACCGTTCCGTGCTGCTCGTTGGCGAACGTACGAACGCGAACGGCTCGAAGAAGTTCCGTGAGGCCATGCTCGAAGGCGACTGGGACATGTGCGTTGGCATAGGACGGGACCAGATCAAAGAAGGCGCCCACATACTGGACGTCTGCGTTGACTACACCGGCGCCGATGGCGTAAGCGACATGAACGAGATCATGAGTCGCCTCGCCACCCAGTCATCGGTCCCGATAATGGTCGACACCACCGAAACGCTCGTCGCACGCCAAGCCCTCACCTGGCTCGGAGGCAAGGCCATTTTGAACTCGGTGAACCTCGAGGAGGGCGACGGTCCGGGAACCCGGCTTGACGGCTTCCTTTCCCTCGCGGCCGAGTTTGGAGCGGCGGTGGTCGCCACGTGCATTGATGAGGAGGGCCAGGCTCGAACGGCTGACTGGAAGGTGCGCGCCGCGACCGCAATCGTCGATCTGGCCGTTCGCCGCTACGGGCTCAGCGCCGAGGACATCTTCATCGACCCGCTCGCCCTACCGCTTTCGACGGGCATGATTGATTCACGTCGCGACGGAATCGAAACCATCGATGCGATTCGCCGCATCAAGGCTGAACTGCCAGGCGTGAGGACCATCCTCGGGCTTTCCAACGTCTCGTTTGGTCTTAATCCCGCGGCTCGTCAGGTCCTCAACAGCGTCTTCCTGCACGAGTGCGCCGAGGCGGGTTTGGACGCCGCTATTGTTCACGCGTCAAAGATCCTGCCGCTGCACCGCGTTGATGAAGAAGTTCGCCGAGTCTGCCTCGATCTCATTTACGACCGCCGCAGCGACGACTACGACCCGCTGACCGAGCTGCTGCGCATTTTCGAGGGCGTATCGACGTCGTCGACGAGCGGCCCTTCCCTCGACGATCTGCCACTGAACGAGCGGCTGCGTCAGCGAGTCATTGAAGGCGCGCGCGTCGGGCTCGAGGCCGATCTCGAAGTGGCGATGTCGGACGGCATGTCGCCCCTCGACATCGTAAACGAGATCCTGCTCGACGGAATGCGTGAAGTCGGCGAACTCTTCGCTTCAGGTGACATGCAGTTGCCCTTCGTCCTGCAAAGTGCAGAAACCATGAAAACGGCCGTCGCCTACCTCGAGCCCCTTATGGAGAAGAGCGACCAGGGCGGACGCGGGCGCGTCGTGCTCGCCACCGTGAAGGGTGACGTGCACGATATTGGCAAGAATCTCGTCGACATCATCTTGACCAACAACGGCTACGAGGTCGTAAACCTCGGCATCAAGGTGGGAATCAATGAGATGCTGAGCGCGGTCCAGGAACACAAGGCTGACGCCTTGGGTATGAGCGGACTGCTCGTGAAGTCCACCCTCATCATGCGAGAGAACCTCGAACTGATGAACGACCGGGGCATGGCGGACCTTCCCGTGCTACTCGGAGGCGCGGCGTTGACGCGAACCTTCGTCGAGCGCGATCTTCGAGAGATCTACCAGGGAAAGCTCTTTTACGGCAAGGACGCCTTCGAGGGCTTGCGCGTGCTGGACCGATTGGGCGAGCTGCGAAAGTCCGGTGAAGAGGATCCGAAGTTCGGCCGCGAGATCTCCGAACGAAAGGTGTTTCGACGAATCCGAGGTCAGGCCGGCGAGGCCCCCGCGGGACTGCCCCGCCGCAGCCCCGAGGTGGAAGAGGACAACCCGATCTTCGTACCACCGTTCCTCGGCAGCCGCGTTGCCAAGGGCATGTCCGTGGACGAGATCAGCGACTACCTCAACCTCACGGCCCTCTTTCGCAATCAGTGGGGATTTCGCCCGGAGAACGGTGAGGACGACCCCGCCTTCAAGGAACGCGTTCGCGCGACGCTGCGCGAGCAGCTCGCGATCGTGAAGGAAGACGACCTGCTGATTCCCCAGGTCGTCTGGGGTCACTTCGCCGCCGCGTCGGACGGCAACGATCTGGTGCTCTTCTGCGATGACACCCGGGCCAGCGAACTCACGCGATTCACGTTTCCCCGCCAGCACCAGATGCCCCACCTCTGCATCGCCGACTTCTTTCGCACCGTCGAGAGTCCCGACCACGACTACGCCAGTTTCATGCTGGTCACCATGGGCTCGCGCGTGTCCGAGCGTTGTCAGGAACTCTTCGCCGAGAATCGCTACACCGACTACTTGATGTTGCACGGTCTGGGCGTCGAAATGGCCGAAGCACTCGCCGAACTCTGGCACAAGCGCATTCGTCAAGAGCTGGGCTACGCCGAACAGGACGGACCCACCTTGACCGGCCTCTTTCGTCAGCAGTATCGAGGAGGACGCTACTCGTGGGGTTACCCCGCCTGCCCCGACCTCACCGACAACGCCAAGGTGGCCAACCTCTTGGAGGCAAGCCGCATCGGTGTCAGCGTGTCCGAGGGGTTCCAGCTCCACCCCGAACAGACCACCGACGCCATCATCTGTCACCACCCGATGGCGAAGTACTTCGTCGCCTAGAGGTTGCTAGCGCCTCGTCGGCGCACTCACCGGCGTGGCGTCACTCAGTGCCTCTCGGGCGTGATAACTCGACCTGGTGAGCGGTGACGCCTGAACGTGCTTGAGGCCCAGCCGTTCGCCCCGCACGGCGAGTTCATCGAACTCAGCGGGCTCCCACCAGCGAGCCACCGGAAGATGCTGCTCGGTCGGTCGCAGATACTGGCCAATGGTCGCAATGGAGACGCCCACCGCCGCCAGGTCCGCCAGGGTCTCTTCCACCTCTTCGGGCGTTTCACCCAGACCGACCATCATGCCCGACTTGGTCGTGAGCCCCGACGCCACGCTTCTGGCGAGCACGGTAAGCGAGCGGGCGTAGCCCGCACTCGGTCGTACGGCTCGCTGCAGGCGAGCCACGGTTTCAATGTTGTGGTTTACGACGTCGGGACGCGAATCGAGGATCAGGGCCAGCGAGTCGACGTCACCCTTCAGGTCACTGATGAGGACCTCGACATTGGTCTCCGGCGATCGCTCGCGGATCGCGAGGACCGTCGCGGCGATGGCCGCGGCCCCCCCGTCGTCGAGGTCGTCGCGGGCCACGCACGTGATGACGGCGTGGGCGAGCTTAAGGCGCACGACGGCTTCGGCGACCCGCTCGGGCTCGGTGGGATCAAGGGCGAGAGGCTTACGGGTGTCGATCAGGCAGAAACCGCAGGCCCTCGTGCATCGTTCGCCATTCACCATGAAGGTGGCCGTGCCACTCGCCCAGCACTCGAAGATATTGGGACACCCCGCCTCTTCGCAGACCGTGACGAGCCGCAGATCCTGGGTCAGCGTGCGCAGCGACTGATACTCCTCGCCCATTCGAGCCTCGATGCGCAGCCACTCGGGCTTACGAGAGTGCAGTGAGATTCCGGCGTCCGGGTCGACGCCGGCCTTGCGAAGCCTGCGCAGCAGCGGACGCTCACTCGACGTCGTCGAGGCACTGCGATCAACGCGCGCCACTGAACCGGGTCCTCCGAGGCGAGCGGACAGCTCGTCACCGAGACGCTCCTCGACCTCCACCGATGTGACCCCGAGCCCCAAGGACTGCAACGACGCCACCGGCTTATCGGGAATGCCACAAGGGACAATGACCGAGAAACCCGAAAGATCTATGTCGACGTTGAGCGCCACGCCGTGCAACGTGCGCCGTGCACCGCTTCCATTGCGCTCCGTTCGCACGCCCACCGCAGCGATCTTTGCGGGTCGTCTCTCCAGGTGCGCCCAGACCCCGGGATAACCCTCGAGTCGCCCGACGTCGCCCAAGCGGCCCCCGGGGTCCACACCCCTCACCGTGGCGATGACGGCATCCTCCAGATGAGCGACGTGGGCTTTTCCGGCCGAGGGATCGTCCGTCACCGTCACAATCGCCCACGCCACCACTTGGCCCGGGGCGTGGTACGTCACGTCGCCGCCGCGGTCCGCGTCGACGACGACGGCGTCGAGCTGGGCGGGCGGAACCAAGAAGTGCTCCTCTTGGGTTCGAATCCCGCGCGTGTACGTCGGCGGATGTTCGAACAACAAGACGTAGTCATCGCTCGACTGCATGAGCGCGCGCTGCAGATCGTTGGCCTCGGCGAAGGAGATCCGTCCCAGATGACGTCGGCGAAGCATCTAGCGCTCGCTCTCCAGGTCCATCCCCGCGAGTAGTTCAGCGACCCGCTCCAGATAGCTCGCCGCCGACACCGGCTCGCAGATACGGTGGTCGAACGAGAGGCCGAGCACCAGGCGACGGCCGATTTCAATCGACGTCGCTCCGTCTTTGGTGACGACGACCGGCTCGAGTCGAACCGCCCCGACGCTGAGCACCGCGACCTCGGGTTGAATGATGATGGGCTCGACCCACAAGGTGTGCTCGCTCGGCGCGCCCACGATGGTGAAAGTACCGCCCATCAGATCGTCGGTCGTGAGTTGGCGCGACGCGAGCCGATTCGCGAGTTCACTGACCCGCCGGGCCAGGGCTCGAAGGGTGAGGCCCGCGGCGGCGTGCACGACCGGCACCAGCATCCCGTCGTCAGCCACGTGGCGCATGAAGCCCAGGTTCACCGTGCGGTGCACCACGAGCACCTCGCCCTGGAACGTGGCGTTGAGATAATCGAATTCAGCCAGAGCTCGCACCGCGGCGAGACTGACCACCATTTCGTCGGTGATGGCCACTCCGTCGCGCGTCGCTCGACCGAGCCGGTCGAGTTCGCCAAAGACAGCGCCATCGATCTCAATGGCCACGAACCCGTGCGGCGTGGACTGGGCCGACGCCGAGAGGTGCTGGCCCATCCGACGTCGTCCGTTGGAGAGCGGGACCACCACTTCCTCGGTGGGTCCGCTCGCCACCGCGCGCTCGGCGTCGCGGCGAGTAATCGATCCTCCCGGACCGGAACCTCGAAGCGTCGACGGCTCGACACCACCGTCGCTCAGGATCCGGCGCACCACTGGCGATACGATGAGGCCATTCTGGGCGGCCTCGTTGACGTTCGCCGCGCGAGGCGGCTCCGTCGCGGTCGGTTTCGAGGCTGGCGACGTTGGTTCGTTCGCTGTTGGCGCGCCTCCGGCTACGGCGTTCTCGTCGATTACCCCGACGCGCGCGCCGGTTTCGACGGTGTCACCCTCGCCCGCCAAGATCTGCACGAGCACCCCAGCCGCCGGAGAGGGCATCTCCGAGTCAACCTTGTCGGTCGAAACCTCGAAGAGCGGCTCGTCACGGGCTACGGCGTCGCCCACTTTCTTGAACCACTGCGTAATGATTCCTTCGGTGACCGACTCACCAAGCGAGGGGAGCGTTACATCAACCAAGGTGAAGCCCTCGACCCGCGAGCGCCAGCAGCGTCTCGCCGAAGGTCTCTGACAGCGAAGGGTGGGGCTGGATCAGCGCCGCTGCTTCTTCGGCCGTGGCTTCCCAGTTCACGGCAAAGTAGCCAGCGCCGAGCTGCTCGGTCACCCACGGTCCGGCCATGTGAACGCCCAGGATCTGGCCGGCCGTGCCATCGGCACGCTTCTCGGCGATGATCTTGACGACTCCTTCGGTCTCGCCGATGATCTGCGCGCGGCTGTTGCCACCGAAGGGATCCTTCTTCACGACGACCTCGTACCCCTTTTCCTTGGCGGCCGCCTCGGTCAATCCGCAAAACGCCACTTCGGGGTTCGAATAGATGGCCCACGGCACTCGCTCGTAGTCAACCGGCACCACTGGCTCGCCGAGGATGGTCTTCACCGCGACAATCGCCTCGGCGAACCCGACGTGGGCGAGTTGTGGGGAGTTGGCGACTACGTCGCCCACGGCGAAGACGTTGGGGTTTGCGGTGCGCTGGTAGCTGTCGGCGACCACGAAGCCACGGTCGTCCAACACGACGTTGGTTCCCTCGCCCAACAGTCCTTCCGTACGCGCACGTCGGCCCACGGACATCACGACCATGTCGACCTTCACGTCCTCGGCGCCATCCATCGTGATAGCCGTGCCGCTCTTCTTGGGCGTGTGGCCCGTGATCTTGACGCCGGTTTGGATTTCGATCCCGCGCTTCTTGAAGGAGCGCTGCACGACTGTCGCCACTTCAGTGTCGCAGCCCGCGAGAATCGACGGCAGTCCCTCGAGAATCGTGACCTTGGTCCCCATGTCGCTGAGCATTGACGCGAACTCACAGCCAATGGCGCCCCCGCCAATGACCGCTGCAGTCCCGGGCAGCGACGAGAGGTCGAGAAACTCGTCAGACGTCAAGACAATTTTGCCGTCCACGTCGAATCCGGGCAGCGTTCGTGGTACCGAACCGGCGGCGAGCACGATGTTCTTGCCCTGGGCCACGACGCCTTCATCGGCGCCGTCAACCACGGTAACGGTCTGATCGGCGTCGAGGCGGCCGGTGCCCGCAAAGACCGTGACCTTGCGGCCCTTCAAGAGGCCCGAAAGTCCCTTGAAGAGGCGGTCGACAATTTCGTTCTTGCGTGCCTGGCTGACGGCGAAGTCGACTTGCACGTCCTTGGAGGTGATGCCAAAGGCATGAGCGTGTTGGAGGGTTCGAAGCACGTGCGCCGTTTCGAGGAACTCCTTAGCGGGCACACAGCCGCGGTGCAGACACGTGCCGCCGACTTTGTCGCGCTCCACGATTGCGACGTTCAAACCGGCTGCGGCACCGTAGAGAGCGGTGGCGTACCCACCGGGTCCTCCTCCGATTACGACTACATCGAACTGCTGGACCTCGTTAGCCACGGACTATCCCTTCAAATCGCTTGGTGATGACACCCGAGGGAATCTTAATGTTTCCTCGAACCTGGTGAGACGGACACGACTTAAGAGTGATGGCCCCGCTGAAGGTCCGCAGCCGCGGTCGCCAGTTCGTCGACAAAGTCGTTCATCCGATCACCGGAATGACCCTTCACCCACGAGAATGCTATGTGACGCGGGCTGTTCAGCACCAGTTCAAAGAGCTGTTCCCAAAGGTCGCGATTCGCGACGGGCCGCCCCTGGGAGTTCTTCCATCCTCGACGCAGCCAGCCCACGTGCCATTGGTCGTTAAAACATTTCACCACGTAAGTGGAGTCACTGACGATCTCGACCGGGTCGTCGGAGTTCTCGCGCAGTGCCTCAATAACGGCGAGCACCTCCATGCGTTGGTTCGTCGTGTGCGTGGCGCAGCCGCTCGCGTAACTGTCGAGCCCACTCGCCCACGCCCAGCCACCGGGTCCGGGATTACCGCGGCATGCGCCGTCGGTATGAATACGTTTCATATGATTCGAGTAATCCACGAATCTGGCTCGTCGGTGAACCTCGTGATCGAGGCGGGGAACTCGCCTCGCAGTACCTGACCGAGGGTGACGTGTTCGAGCACTTCACGCAGCGCTCCTCGTACCGCCACCCACACGTCGCGCAGATGTCGGGCTTCGCCCTCGTAGACGAGCGTTTCGGGACGCATTCCTCGTACGCCCGCCAAGGGCCCGCTGACTACCCGCAAGATGTCCGCGATCATAATGTTGTCAGGATCACGAGCGAGCTTGAAGCCACCTTCTGGACCGCGTTGACTAGTGACGAGCCCGCCTCGACGTAAATCCGAAAGAATTGCGCCGAGAAACTTGGCGGGTAGCTCTTGCTCGTGGGCCAGATGCTCCGCGCTCACCGACGTGTTGCTCGCCGCGAGAGTGAGAAGCGCCCGAATCGCGTACTCGGCCTTGGCGGGAATCTGCATTTACCCATTCTGCACCACTGCGCACCACATTTCCGACAGCGTCGCAGAACTCCTAAGGTGGGCAGCGTGTTTCAACTAACTTTGCGCAATCTGTATCTTTGCGTGCCCCACCGCGAGGACATGGCCTCTTTTCTGCCCGCCGTGCTTCGAGGAGGCGTCGACGTGGTCCAACTCCGTGAAAAAGAGCTCTCGAACGAGCAACGAATCGCCACTGCTCGCCTGATGGTGCCGATTTGCCACGATTTCGGCGTTCCCTTCGTGATGAACGACTCTCCCGAACTGGCGCTCGAGGTCGGCGCCGACGGGGTCCACGTGGGCCAGGACGACGTCAGCGTCGCGCACTGTCGCGAGATCCTGGGTGACGAATCCATCGTTGGGCTTTCAACCCACTCGACGCATGAATTTGAGGGAGCGCTTCCCCAGGCTGCGAGCTACTTCAGCGCCGGCCCGATTGTCCCCACTCCCACAAAACTCGGAAGGCCGGGAACCGGGGTGCACTACGCGGTGGAGTGCCAGAACCGAAGCGACCGTCCGGTTTTCGTTACCGGAGGAGTCACCGACCACAACGTCGCCGATCTCGTCGGTGCCGGCCTTCGACACTTCGTCGTCGTGCGCTATCTGACCCTGGCTGCTCAGCCAGAGGAGGCGACCCGCGCGCTTCGCCACGCGCTCGACGCCGCGCTTTCAGCGGTGACGGTCGAGCCAACCTAGCAACGTCGCCACCATTCGAGGATCGGCCCGTAGCTGGTGGCCCGCGCCTTGAATGATCCGTAGCTCCGCGCGGCCCTCGGCGCTCGCCAGGAGGTCGCGCGCATCGCTCACGGGCACCTCTATATCGTCGGCCCCGTGGCCGATCAGCAGCCGGCGCGGCGGGATCATTGCGATCGAACCAATGGGGTCGATGGCGAGGACGTCGTCACGCAGCGCCTCGGGCGACAACAAGTCACTCTCGTCGCCGACGACACCGGCGATCTGCACGGCTCGATGAAACTCCTTGGCGCTCGAGCACCACGGCCCCAAATGGGCTGGAGTTGCGAACGTCGCAACACCCCGGACGCGTTCGTCGCCGGCGGCCGTGGCGAGAGCCAGCGCTCCGCCGAATCCAAAACCCGCGAGAGAGATGCGTCGCTCCCCCTCGTCAATGCGGTTAAGAATCTCGTGCAGGTCGCGACGCCACTGACTCGCCGAAAAAGTTCCGGTACTCCCACCAACACCCGAAAGCGTCCCCGTCGCGACAATCCATCCGGACTCGTTCGCCAAGTGCTCGGCCAGTTCGGGCAGCAGACCGGCGGCCTGACGCCCCATGCCCATGGCCCGCGGCAATCCGTGGACGAGCACCAGAATATGATCCGCGACCGGTCGAGCGTTGGACGTCGCAATCCGCAGATCGAGAAGAGAGTCCCCGCTCTTCAATTGCTCGTGGGCGAGCACGCGCTGCTAAATGCCCAGGCGCTGAGCCAGCAGTTCACGGTGGTAGGCCGGGTCACCCAGGAACAACTCTGAGCTCTTCGCGCGCTTGAAGTACAGGTGCGCGTGGTGCTCCCACGTGAAGCCAATACCGCCGTGAATCTGAATATTCTCCGCGGCACAGTGGAAGTACGCCTCCGAACAGAACGACTTGGCGAGGCTCGCGGCAATCGGTAGTTCGTCGTTGAGTTCTTGGGCGGCCCACGCGGCGTAGTACGCCGCGGACTTGGCGGACTCCACGTCGAGCAGCATGTCCGCGCACTTGTGCTTGATGGCCTGGAATGATCCAATGGGTCGACCGAACTGCACGCGAACCTTCGCGTAGTCCACCGCGTTGTTGAGTACGCGCTGGGCTCCTCCGACTTGCTCGGCGGCCAACGCCGAGGTGGCGACGAAGAGCGTGGTCTCGAGACCGGCGAGGGCTCCGCCCTCGACGCCGACCAGGACTCCCGGCGCCTGGTTCAGCTCGATGCGACTCTGCTTTCGCGTCTGGTCCATCGTCGGAAGCGCCTCACGCGTGACACCCGGGGCGTCACCTTTCACCGCGAAGAGTGATAGGCCCTTTTCCGTCATCGCGGGCACGAGGATCAACGACGCCGTATTGCCGTCAGTCACGTAGTTGCGCACGCCGTTCAACACGAAGCCGTCGCCCGAGGCGCTCGCCGTTGTCGACGTCGCGCTGAGGTCCCACTGTCCGGCGTCGTCGGTGAGTGCCACGGTGGCGATGGTCTCGCCCGACGCGATACCCGGCAGATACGCGGCCTTGTTGGCGTCGCTGCCCACGAAGAGCACGGCGTTTGCCGCGAGCGCGACGGTTGAGAAGTAGGGCGAGCAGAACAGCGCGGCGCCCATCTCTTCAAAGACCACGTAGAGCTCGACGGGGCCGTAGCCCTGTCCGCCGAACTCCTCGGGGATACCAAGCCCCTGCAGTGCGAGTTCGTTCGCCATCTGTTCCCAGACGGCCGGATCGTAACCCTCGGCGGTGGCCATGAGGCGACGAACTTCCGCCTCCGGCGATTTCTCTTCTAGGAAGCGCCTCACCATCTTGCGGAGCTCTTCTTGTTCTTCGCTAAATCCAAAGTTCATCGCGACTCTTTTCTATCCCTACCGGACAGTAATGCCAGTGACAGCGACATTAGCGAAAACTCGACCCCGGCAGGAACGTGGCATCCTTGGTGGGTGGACAACGTAGAACTGGTCTGGTCAAACGCGAGCGCCGAGGTGTACCGTTTCGTGGTCGGACCGGTACAAAACAACGTGTACGTGGTCAGATGTCGCCGCAGCGGCGAAGCCACGCTCATCGACGCAGCGAACGAGCACGACCGACTTCTGCGGGTCGCCACCCGCCTCGGCGTGACCTCGGTGCTCGAAACCCATGGCCACTGGGACCATATCGGTGCCGTTGAACAGGTTCGAGAGGCCGGAATCGACGTGTGGGTCCGTAAGGAGGACGCCGGGATGCTTCCGAGCTACGACCACTTGTTGGAGGATGATTCGGTGCACGAGGTGGGAGAGTTGCGCCTGCATACTGTTCACACGCCCGGACACACCCCCGGTTCCATCTCCTTCGCGCTCGAGAACACCCCCTTGCTGTTCACCGGCGACACGCTCTTTCCCGGCGGGCCCGGTAACACGACGTTCGAGGGCGGGGATTTCCCGACAATCATCAGATCGATCGAGCAGAGAATCTTTCGCGTCTACGGCGACCAAACGATCATCTGGCCGGGCCACGGGGCCAGTTCGACCCTCGGCGTCGAGCGACCGCACCTCGACGATTGGGTTGAGAGAGGCTGGTAACGCTGGTCAGCTCCGCGAGCTTCACCGGTAGGCTCTCAAGCGTGTCAGAGCCCCTCTTAGAACTGCGTAACCTCCACGTCGAAGCCGATGACGCCACGATTCTGCGCGGCGTCGACTTGATGGTGCATGAAGGCGAAGTCCACGCCCTCATGGGCCCGAACGGTGCTGGCAAGTCAACGCTCGCCAACGTGGTCATGGGCCACCCGGGCTACACGGTCACGGCCGGTGAGATATTGCTGAAAGGCGAAAACATTGCGGCGTGGTCGCCCGACCAGCGCGCACGCGCCGGTATTTTCCTCGCATTCCAGTACCCCGAGGCCATCAGTGGCGTCTCGGTCGTGCAGTTCCTTCGCCAAGCCATCGCTGCTCGCAAGGGTCTCGACGAGCTCAGCGTGCTGGAGGTTCGCCTCGACCTAATGGAGTGGATGGACCGGCTGGGCATGGACCCGGCGTTCGCCGAGCGCCATCTCAACGACGGTTTCTCCGGCGGGGAGCGCAAGCGCAACGAGGTACTCCAGATGGCCCTGCTCGAGCCGGTCATCGCCCTGCTCGACGAGACCGACTCGGGACTGGATATTGACGCGTTGCGCGTCGTTGCCCGCGGCGTGCGCACGGTACGCGACGAACACCCACTGATGGGCGCCATCGTCGTCACGCACTACGTCAAACTTCTCGAAGAGATCGAGCCTGACCAGGTCCATATCCTGGTCGACGGTCAGATAGTCCACTCGGGTGGACCGGACCTCGCGCAGACCATTGAGCACGAGGGCTACGACGCGTGGCGCCCGGTCGCACCGTGAGCAGCTTCGACCCACGACAGGTGCGCGCTGATACGCCGCTGCTCACGAGAGTCGTTCACGACCGCACCATCACCTATCTCGACTCCGCCGCCTCCTCGCTGCCGCCACGAGCCGTCATCGAGGCGATAAGTCGCTACTACGAACTGCGCCACGCCAACGTGCACCGAGGCGTGTACCAAACGGCGAATGAGGCAACCGCGGTGTACGAGGGCGCGCGCGCAGCGATTGCCCGATTCATCAACGCTCCGGGTGGGGCGAACGAGATCGTCTTCACGAAGAACGCCACCGAGTCGTTCAACCTGCTGGCCAAGTCATGGGGCGCCGCGAACCTGAAGGCGGGTGACGTGGTGCTCGTGACCGAGATGGAGCACCACGCCAATATCGTGCCGTGGTTCCAACTTCGTGAGGTCGCCGGCATTGAAGTTCGCTTCATCCCGGTCAACGACGACTACCGCCTCGACCTCTCGGACATCGATGAGCTGATGAAGGGCGTGAAGCTCGTGTCGGTCACCGCCATGTCGAACGTGCTGGGCACCATCAACCCCATCAAGGAGATCGCCGCACTCGCTCACCGTCACGGAGCCCTCGTGGCCGTTGACGCCGCCCAATCGGTCGCCCACTTTGCCACTGACGTCACCGACCTCGATGTTGACTTCTTCATCTTCTCCGGCCACAAAATGCTCGGCCCCACGGGAATCGGGGTCTTTTGGACTCGAGAGTCGATCCTGGAAGCAATGCCACCATTCCTTGGTGGCGGCGGAATGATCGCCGACGTGCGAACCGACGGCTATACGCCGGCGTCGGGCCCCTCACGGTTCGAGGCGGGAACCCCGCCAATCGCCGAGACTGCGGGGCTGGGCGCCGCCGTCCTCTACCTCGAGGGGCTCGGCATGGACGCCATCGCCGAGCACGAGCACGACCTCACGGGCGACGCTCTCACCCGACTCGCCCTCGAATTCGAGGGTCGCGTTCGAGTCATAGGTCCGAGCGACCTCGAGAGCCGAGGTGGAGTGATCAGCTTGGACGTGGAGGGAGTTCACGCCCACGACGTCGCGCAGGTCCTCGACCAGTTCGGTGTCTGTGTGAGACCGGGCCACCACTGCGCGAAGCCACTCATGCGAAGGTTCAACCTCTCGGCCACCGCGCGCGCGTCCTTTGGTCCCTACTCTCTGGTGCAGGACACCGACGTGCTGCTGGAAGCACTGAGTCACGCCGTCACCATGTTCGGATAGCTGGCGTGTCGAACCTCGAAGACCTCTACCGCGAAGTGATCCTCGACCACTACCGCTCACCTCGTAATCGGGGCGAGCTCGCATCTCCCCCGGCCATTCGAGTCGAGGGATTCAACCCACTCTGCGGTGATGAGATCGTGGTGTACCTCGACGTGCAAGATGGCGTACTCGTCGACATCAAACTGACGGGTCACGGCTGCTCGATTTCCCAGTCATCGTCGTCACTGATGAGCGCCGCGGTCAAGGGCAAGTCGGTCGAGAAGGTCCGTGAGACAATTGCGACGTTCAAGCAGTTGATGACCGTTCACCAGGCGTCGCTCGACGAAGCGTCCGCTGCGGAACCGTTGGATCTTCGCGCGCTCGGTGAACTCGCAGCACTGCAGGGTGTCGTGAAGTTTCCCGTGCGCATCAAGTGCGCCACGCTCGCGTGGAACACACTGAGCCAAGGCCTCGACGAACTCGAATAACCCTTTAGAGGTTGCAGGGAACGGGATCGAAGTACTGCTGACCCGGTGTGGTGGTGGTGGTCGTCGCCGTCGAGCCCGAGGACGTCGACCTTTTAACGGTTGTTGGCGTCGTCGTGGTCGTCGAACTCGTGGTCGTCACCACCGGGGGCGCAAGTGTCTGGCCCGCCGCGTTGGGCGGTGGGTTCGTCGGGGCGATGAGTGAGCTGCCGAAGATATTCACGAGCATCTGCTGGGCGGCGGGCTGATCGACGTACAGCACGTCGCCCAGCGAGGCCGACTGACCGGGGACGGTGGGCAACGTGTAGGTCAACATGCTCGCAGGATTTATGCCGTGAAACTTCACCGCGAGCGCAAGAAGTTCATCCAAAGTGAAGTTGTCGTCGAGCGTAATCCCCTGGGGAATCTTCGAGAGGAACGAGTTGATCGTCAGCGGGTTGTAGAGGTGCTTCAGCCGACTGATCATTGCTCGCATGAACGCGTTTTGTCGGTCGATTCGACCGTAATCACTGGTGACATCGTAGCTCCAGACACCGTTTTGGAACCACTCGTAGTGACGACTGCGCGCAACCGCCAGGGCCTGAAATCCGTTGACGAGTTGGCAGCCCGCGTGGGTGATGTTGAGTCCCGAGTACGCGTCCTTCGCTGGATAGGGAAAGTCGAGATACACGCCGCCGATCGCTTCGCTAGCGTTGATGAGGCCGCCAAAACTCACGACGATGGTGTGCGTGATCGGGACACCGAAATTGGCCGTGATCGTCTGGGCGAGCAGCGACGGGCCGTTGCCGAAGTTCACGTTGATGCGGTTGAACTTTCCGTAAATTGACTGATTCGCGAGCAGAGTCGTCATCGTGTCGCGCGGAATCGAGAGGACTGAAATCGTCCCCGTCGTCGGATCGATGTGCATGATCTTCACGACGTCGCTGCGCTGACCCGAGACCGAACCAGACGAGGCCCCGGTCTGGGCCGCGACCGCACCGCTGAGGCCAGCTCGCGAGTCAGATCCAATTTCCAAGATATTAAAGGGCTTACCCGTGAGTTGGGGAAGCTCGCCCACCACGTGAACCTTGGGGATCGCGCTGAAACGGTACTGCGCGTACAGGTAACCGCCGCCGAGCACGCCAACGATGAGAGCAACGACGACGACACCCGTGATTATCAGCCGTCGCCGAGTCCGGTGAGATCTCTGCTTGTGGGGCTTGCGAGAGATGCCGGCAGAGCTGTCAACCGCTTCTCCTAGGGCTACGAGGCGGTGCTCGTTCGCGAGCGCGCGCCGCTTATCTCTACGAGATTCATGGGGGCGGCTCCGAGGATCGTGGTCACGTCCGTCAGGCATTTGGAGAGTTTACCAAAACGCACCACGCCCTAAATAATTGAGGATTTTGCCTGACGAAAAGGCTCGTAACCATCGCGTTCAAGAACTTCGGAGAGCTCCGGACCGCCGGTCGCCACGACACGGCCTTCGCTCATGACGTGAATGACCGTAGGGGTGAGTTCTTGCAGCAGTCGGCGAAAGTGTGTGATGGCCAGCACGCCACAGTTCCATTCGGTCGTGGCGCTACTCAGTCGTCGCGCCACCGCACCGAGCGCGTCAACGTCGAGTCCGGAGTCGATTTCATCGAGCATCGCGAACTTCGGCCGCAGGATACCCAGTTGCACCATTTCGGCCCGCTTGCGCTCACCTCCGGACAAGTCAACGTTGACGAAACGATCAAGCACGTCAGTGCGCAATTCGACGCGCTCGGCCTCGGCGCTCATGCGTTCGCGCAGATGCGCCGGATCCGCACCCGCCGCGACGAGAAGGTCCAGGGGCCGTACTCCGGGAACCTCCATCGGATGTTGCATCGCGAGAAAGAGTCCGTGGCGTGCGCGTTCGGTGGGTGACAGGTTCAATAACTCGACCCCGTCGAGCAAGACTGAACCACCGAGCACTTTGTACCCCGGGCGTCCGCTCATGGCGTGGGCGAGCGTGGACTTGCCCGAACCGTTCGGACCCATGATGACGTGGACTTCCCCTGACTTCATTGACAGGTCGAAGCCCTTCAAGACCTCTTTACCGGCAACCTCTACTCGAAGGCCTTGAATGATCAGTGTTGACGTCATGGCACCATCACTTCGAGTCGGCCGCCAATTGAGTGGACGTCGTAGTGGGCAACGGGACGCGTGGCCGGAAAGGACATGGGCTCGCCATCACTGAGACGAAACATCGCCCCGTGTCGAGCGCACTCAATTTCGCAGGTCGCGACCTCAACTTCACCCAGGGCGAGGCTGAAGTCTTCGTGACTGCATCTGTCATCGAGCACGTACACGTCGCTCTCAATGCGAACCACAACGAGCACGTGTCCATCGAGGCGCAGCTGGCGGGCTTCTCCGTGAACGAAGTCCTCCAAGACCCCGATGTCGAGGGACTTCACGGTGCCACGACTTTCACCAACGCCAATGCTGCGGCGACGTCGTTCTCAACGAGCTCGGCGAGCTCATGGGGCAGCGTGGTCAACATTTCGTAAAAGAATCCTTGAATCATCAATCGTTCGGCGTCGCTTCGCGTCACGCCGCGCGACTCGAGGTACCAGCGTTGCAGTTCATTGAGAGGCCCCACGCTCGACGCGTGTGCGCACATCACATCATTCTCACGAATATCCAAATTCGGGACGCTGTCCGCGTGCGCGTGCGCCGAGAGAAGGAGGTTGTGATTGGTTTGGCGCGCGTCAGTGCGCTTGGCACCCTTTTCAATCTCGATCAGACCCGTATAGACCGAACGGGACTCGTCAGCCACGGCGCCCTTGGAGAGCAACGTTGAGCGCGACCTCGCCGACTTATGGAACTGGTGCGTGCGAAAATCGTGCACTTGGCCGCCCGAACCGAGGAACGTCGTACGGAGTTCGTTCTCCGCGCCCACACCGAGCATTTCGGCATCGTTACGAGACCGGTTGTAGTGGCCGCCCATGCCAATCACGGCTTGGCGCAGACGCGCATCACGATGCAGGAAGCCTGTCGTTCGTGCGACGTGCCAGGCGCTCGAACTGAGGCGCTGGTAGGTGATCAACTGCAACGAAGCGTTGTCGCCGATCTCGTACTCGCTCAATGGCACCACGAGAGCGTCAGCCCCGCCCTCGAAGTATTCGACGACCGTTGCGCTACTCGAACGGCCTAGCTTGATTTGCGTGCTCGAAAACGAGGACGAACCCGACGTCGAGTTCAATACGATGATCGGCCTCTCGACATCTATTCCATCGTCAATTTTGATCACGGTCGTCGCGGGCGCCAAAGCATTGTTCAACACGGCGAACGTATCGCTTTCGTAGCGGCTCTGCATTGAGGCGCCACTCACAGAAATCGCGTTCTCAACTACCTCAACGTGAACGCCACTTGGGGCCGATCCGCTATCGACACAGAATCCATCAACGACGCGAACAACGAGTCCAGCGCGCTCGCAGAGTTGGCTCGCGAACGGCGAATTTTCTTGCGTCGCCGGCGCCGAGCTTACGTTGAAGCTATCGATCACTAGGTCTTTGAGCGGAGCGTAACGCCAGACCTCGTCGCTGGTCGTGGGTAGTCCCGCCTCTTCGAACGCCGACCAGGCACGTTGTCGATCCTGCGCGTCGGGGCGATCGGAAATGAAGGAGAGGGCTGACTCAGCGAAGGTTTTCATAGATTTCTAGACCATTGCAGTGTAACGGTCGAGCACGACTTCGCCGCGGTGCGCGACCTAGGCTGAACCCTGAACTCACTGGGGGAAATTGTGGATTTCACGTCCGATGTCTTGACACTTGAAGTAAATGGTCCCGTCGCCACGCTCTGGCTGGACCGTGAAGAGGCCCGCAATGCCATGGGCAGCGCCCTTTGGCGCGATCTCCCAGGCGCGACATCAGCGGTGGCGAACGACTCGTCAGTGCGGGTCCTCGTCATTGCAGCGAGAGGTCCGCATTTCACCGTGGGCCTTGATTTGAAAGAGCTCGGCGGTAATCTCATCAATGGCGGCTCGAACGCCACTACGAAAGCGCCTTCGAGAGCTGTCGCGAGTGCTATTTCCTACCGCACTGTTCGCACTATGCAGGATTCGGTGACCTCGATCGCCGAGCTCCCGATTCCCGTGATCGCGGCGGTTCATGGTTACTGCATTGGCGGCGGCGTTGACCTGATCAGCGCCTGCGATATTCGCCTGTGCGCCGGCGACGCCAAGTTTTCCGTTCGTGAAGCGAAGGTGGCCATCGTCGCCGACCTGGGGACGCTGCAGCGACTACCCAAGATAGTGAGCGCGGGTCACGTCGCCGAACTCGCCTACACCGGCAAAGACATCGACGCTTCCCGAGCGGCGCAAATCGGACTCGTGAACTCGGTGCATGGGGCGAGCGCGAGTGACGTCCTCGATGCCGCGTACTCGCTCGCCAATGAAATAGCCGCGAACTCTCCTCTCGCGGTGCAGGGCACGAAGGCCGTGCTCGCCGCCAACGATGGGCATACCGTACAAGAGGGTTTGGAGTTCGTGGCAAGATGGAACACCATGTACCTGCAGAGCAACGACCTTAAAGAGGCGATGACCGCGTTCGTGGAAAGACGTGCGCCAATATTCGATGGCGACTAACGCCGCCAGAACCTCCAGTTTCGTCGATCCTTCTTTTCCATTTCGTCAAGTTCACGACGCCGCTCTTCAATTATCTCAGGCGCCACGGCGTTGACAATTTCACTCGCCAAATTTAAGATGTCACGTCGATCATCGAGCGGGACGTTCGTTTGAGGGTCCTTCTCCACCGGCCGGGCAACGAGCGATCCGTGAACCCAGCCAACGTCGGCAAGGCGTCGCTCGTACGTCAGGCAATCCGCTGGACACGACCACGGCTGATCAGGCGCATTACCGAGCACACAAAATCGAGCAACTTCTCCGGACTTATAGGTTCGACTTTGAAAGTGCTTGCACTCTTCACGCATTCCCATTAGACAATTCTCGCACGAATTTCAGGGAAGCGCGAGAGCGCAATTTCAGTGTCGAAACTTCTCCCAGGCCTCGCAGATAGTTCTGCGTGCCGACTTCTTCCAATGACCCCAATCACGTGACAAATACGGAGAATAAGGCACGCGTCACCCACCACGACTTCAGCCAAGAATCAGAAAACTGCCGCTGCGCCAGAGGTGTCGGGCCCGCAAATTCCTCCACGAAAAAACGGGCGCAAAACAGTCCAGTGATCATCGTTCAAGACACCGGCATGCCAGGGTGATGAACGCTGGGCAACGGCGGATCGCGATTGCGACCGACCCGATCACTTGACAACGCGTCACCAGATGGGACTACCACTCAACGTATCGAGCACCCCGCCTTAACCAATGGAGCCTTCCATTTGTAACTCAATCAGCCGCGACCATTCGACCGCGTACTCCATTGGAAGCGTACGAGTTACCGGCTCGATGAATCCGTTCACGATCATTCCCATGGCTTGGCTCTCGGTGAGCCCGCGGCTCATCAAGTAGAACAACTGATCGTCGCCGATCTTAGACACCGTGGCCTCATGACCAATAGATGCGTCTTGTTCGCCGACTTCCATATAAGGCCTGGTCTCGGACGTCGAAAACTCATCCAGCAGTAGCGCGTCGCAGCGCACAAAACTCTTGGCGCCCGTAGCTCCCTCTTCAACCTTGACGAGGCCGCGATAGGCCGTCAAGCCTCCCTCCTTGGAGATGGACTTCGAGATAATCGTTGACGTTGTCTCGGGAGCGCAGTGAACCATCTTCGCTCCGGCGTCTTGAATCTGACCGGCGCCCGCGTACGCGACAGAAAGCACTTCACCGGAAGCCTTGGGGCCCATCAAGTACACCGATGGGTACTTCATCGTCAGACGCGAACCAATGTTGCCATCGATCCACTCAACGTGAGCTTCGGCCTCGGCGCGTGCCCGCTTGGTTACCAAGTTGTAGACGTTGTTCGACCAGTTTTGAATCGTCGTGTACGTGATGCGCGAGCCGGGCAACGCGACCAGCTCCACTACCGCCGAGTGCAGTGAGTCGGTGGAGTACACGGGTGCGGAGCAGCCCTCGACGTAGTGAACCTGGCTGCCTTCGTCGGCGATGATCAAGGTGCGCTCGAACTGGCCCATATTCTCGGTGTTGATTCGAAAGTAAGCCTGAAGAGGCTGGTCGACGTTGACACCCGGAGGGACATAGATGAACGAGCCGCCACTCCACACGGCCGAGTTCAGCGCCGCAAACTTGTTGTCGTTCGGTGGGATTATCGTTCCGAAGTACTTGCGAACCAGGTCCGGGTACTCGCGTACGGCCGTGTCCATGTCACAGAACAGCACGCCGAGGCGCTCGAGGTCTTCGCGATTGCGGTGAAAGACAACCTCGGATTCGTACTGCGCCGTCACGCCAGCCAAATACTTGCGCTCGGCCTCAGGAATGCCGAGCCTTTCATAGGTGTTCTTGATGGCGTCGGGAAGATCCTCCCAGCGCTCCACACGATTCTCGGTGGGCTTGATGTAGTAATAAATATCGTTGAAGTCAAGGTCGGGCATTCGATCAGCGAACCACGGCAACATGGGCTTCTTCTCGAAGCGCTTGAGGGCATTCAGTCGAAACTCGAGCATCCATGGCTCTTCGTTCTTGATGCCTGACATCTCGCGAACGATGGCCTCGTTGATTCCCTTCTTCGGCTTGAAGACGGGAATCTGGTCGTCGGACCAGCCCAGTTGGTAACGGCTAAAATCAAGATTGTCAATTGCCATGGTGCTCCTTTGGGATTAACCCTACGGCCATAGTAGTAACTAAACGGCCCCCCTTGTCGCCAGAATCCCCCAATCTGGACCATTCCCCCTATTCCTCCAGCCTCGGCGAACGGCGTGGCGTCCAAGAATGCTACCTCGTATCGTTCTCTCGAAACAACGAGAGAAAGTGGACCCAAGCAGTGTCGCCAAGGAAGTTACTCGCCGTGTTCACAACCTGGAGCATCCTACGAGCCCTGCTCGGCCTGGGCCGCGACCTCGCCGGCCGTTGCGAGCACTCATACCGTCGCCAAGCATTCATGCCAGCTCGTGAAGGCGATGTCCCTCTGTAGGAGAGACGAGTTCACCTGCTGCGATCCAGGGAGAGATTGGCGCGGAGCAGTCAGCACGCTCGCCCCAAATCTTCTCCACCGCCAATACGATCACGAACGAGGCCCTCTACACATCCCAGAACGATTGCCATCAGCCATTTCGGGTTTAGGCGGACCTTGATCCACCGGGGCCTCACGTCTGGCAAAGTGGAACCGTGCCTACTCCCCCGACCGTCCCTCAGCGACCACACGAAATAATCCGACACGACGACAGCCGTATCGATCCCTATTACTGGCTCATGGATCGCGACGACCCGGAGGTACTGGCGCATCTTCGCGCTGAAAACGCCTACATCAATGAGGAGTTGGCCCTTCTCAAGCCGCTGACGAACCAACTCTTTGAAGAGATAAAGAACCGCATCGAAGAGACTGACATCTCGGTGCCGGTGCGTCGCGGAGCGTGGTGGTACTTCGAACGGACCCGTGAGGGCCTCGACTACCCGATTAGTTGTCGAGTTCCGTCACTCGACGACGAACGCACCCCGCCAAGCATTGATCCCGAATCAACGCTCCCGGGCGAACAGGTCATACTTGACGAGAATCTCGAAGCCTCCGGGCACGACTTCTTGTCAGTGGGCGTACTCAGCGTGAGTCCAGACGATACCTGGGTGGCCGTGGGCACCGATTTTGAAGGTGACGAGCGACACCACGTCACCATTCGACCCCTGGTCAGCCAGAGCCCCGTGACCGACGAGCTTGACGACGTGTACTACGGCTTCGCCTGGGCCAACGACAGCCGCCATTTCTTCTACACCCGCGTTGACGAGGCCATGCGTCCCTGGCAGCTCTGGCGCCATGAACTCGAAACACCGTCGAGTGCGGACGTGTTGGTGTTCCAAGAGGACGACGCGCAGTACACCGTCTCGGTAGGAAGAAGTCGCGACGACGCCGTCATTGTCATACTCGTGGGCTCGTCAACGACTACCGAACTCCACTTTCTCTCGGCCAACGAACCCAGAGATCCGTTCACCCTTCTCGAGGCCCGGCGTCAGGGAATTGAATACGCAGTTGAGCACTTCGTCGACGCCTCGGGCCGAGGCTGGTGGCTGAAGGTCACGAACGAGAACGCGACTGACTTTCGACTGCTCGCCCGCCTCGAAGGTGGCGGCGAATGGGTTGAGTTGATCGGTGATCGGCCGGGTAATCGACTCGACGGCGTGGACGCGTTCAAGGACTTCCTCGCGATCAGCGAACGTAACGACGGCTGCGCGGCCGTTCGAATCGTACGGATTCTGGAAGGCGACGACCCCTTTGGCGCCAATTTGATCGAACGCTCTCGCCTTGTCGAAGGTGACGCCAGTCCGAGCACCGTGGCACTTTCCGCGAATGTCACGTACGACACTCCCCAACTACGCGTGGTCATCACCTCGCTCGTCACCCCACGACTGGTGGCGGATATCGACGTCGAGAGCGGTGAGTCCCTTGTGCGAAAGCAGCAACAGGTGCTCGGCGGTTACGAGCAGTCGAACTACGTCACTGGTCGGCTTTGGGTCAACGCAAGCGACGGCGCGCGCATCCCGGTTTCGGTGGTTGCGCGAAAAGACCTACTCGTCGTGGGCCCCAACGGCGAGTTGAGCGCGAAGGGTCCGTCGCCGTTGCTCCTCTACGGTTACGGCAGCTACGAGATCTCCATAGATCCCTCGTTCTCTTCGCTGCGTCTCTCGTTGCTCGATCGCGGCGTGATCTTCGCGATCGCCCACGTCCGCGGTGGAGGCGAAATGGGACGATCGTGGTACGAAATGGGCAAGCTCGCACAAAAGCCGACAACCTTCAGTGATTTCGTGGCCGTTGCTCGCCACCTCGTCAAGGAGTCGTGGACGACGCCTGGTCAACTGGCGGCGCGCGGCGGCTCGGCGGGTGGACTATTGATGGGTGCCGCGATGAACCTCGCTCCCGAGATCTTCCGCTGCGTTGTGGCGGAGGTACCGTTCGTCGACGCACTGACGACGATGCTCGACGCGTCACTGCCGCTGACCGTTGGAGAGTGGGAGGAGTGGGGCAACCCCGACGCCAGCGCGAGCGCGTACCGGACCATGAAGAGCTACTCACCCTACGACAACGTGCGCGCCTCCAACGAGGACGGTTCGGTGCGCGTCTATCCGCACCTCTACGCTGCGGGCGGGCTCAACGACTCCCGGGTGGGATTTTGGGAACCGGCGAAGTGGGTGCTGAAACTTCGTGACACCAATCCTGCGAACATTGCGTACCTGAAGACCGAAATGGGTGCGGGCCATGGTGGGCCTTCGGGACGCTACGACGCGTGGCGTGACGAGGCCCAGGTGCTGGCCTTTGTGCTGAGCGAAATCGGCGCCGCGACACCGTAGCGATCGAGACGCGGCCGACTGCGCGTCCGAGACATCGGGGCCGTGTACGTGATTCCACTCACGCATTGCGGTGTGATGAAGATCGCCTGAATGGGGGCCAACTGGGATGTCCGTGTCGCTGCCAGCACCCTTCGAATTGTGGCTGTCGTGCCGTGGCCATGAACGGTAGGGCATGCCCTCGGTGAAGGAGAGGAGCGTCCCGATGGATAACAGGGAGCCTCCATTCCAGACGCGACGCCGAGCGCAACAGGTTGCGGTCCTTCGGACGCTTTGACTCCCGAGGGTCGGACGAATTGGCCGATTCCTCGGGTTGAAACCTCTGGCTGACCACACCCGGTGCAAAGCTGCGTCAATCAACGTCGCGCATTGTCGAAACGTCGACATGACCAACTGCCACTCTCGAAACCAGCGAGCGAAGAATCGAATCGACGATCTCACGACGAAAAAATTCCAGACGCATCAATTCGTAATCAAGTGATGCTGATGACCAGCTTTGAACGACCACGGCGGGGCGACGGCGCAACGGCGCTCGAAGCGGATGTCACGAGCGGCGACGAAGGACCAAAGGTCGCGAACTCTCCTCCGGACGGGATTGACCCGGGCGAGGGCGAACTGGCCATGGATCGGACCGTGCTCGTCGTGGAGCTGCCTGAACCCTTCGTGCGGTCGTGATGGCTGAGATAGAAGGCCGCGACGATGAGCGCCAGGACGATGAGCAGGACGATGATCAAAGTTCGCATGCCCGCAGCTGAAAGCTTCCCTCGACGAGCAGATCGAGAGAGCGCCCAATGCTCGTCGTGTCGAAGAGGAGCGGGGTTGCCCATGTCGTAGGGAGGAAGTTGCGTCTCGCTAAAGACGTACTCGTGGTCGGCCTCAAGGCGGGGACGAGGCGGTTCCGAGGGCTGAGTGCTGTCCGACGAATCGTCAAGGAGGCGGAACCCCTTGGAGGTCGCGTACGGCGACGGCGGGGGCGACAGAAGACGTCGATCAATCTTGGTTGATCTGCCGCGGTCTTGGTCGCGTCGCAATTTCCAAAATCGCAGGCCAACCGCGACGAACACGACAACAATGAGGACGGCGAGGACGACTTTGATCACGAGGGTCACGAATGCCCTGTTCGATTTCCGTTTATCCGGGACACCATGGTCACAAGGGAAAGCGTAGTAAACGAACTCGGCTACGCCAGTTCGCCAAACCCTCCGCGGTAGTAGGCGAGCGGCGTACCGGGATGCGAGGCCACGAAATCGATGCTCACGACCACAATGTCGTGGTCGCCCTGGGTGGTCCGACTCAGTATCTGGCCTTCGAGATGGGCAATCGCACCCTCCAGCAGTGGAGCACCGCGGGGTCCCGCTGACCACCCCGCGCCGTCGAACTTGTCGATGCCGGACGTCGCGAACACCCGCGCCAGCGTTTCTTGACCGGAGGAGAGAATATTGATGGCGACGGCATCGGCCTCCTTGACTCGAGACCAGGACTGACCAGTGGTTTTTGCCGCGAAAGAGACGAGAATCGGCTCTAGAGAAAGCGACCCGAAGGTCTGGCAGGTGAAGCCGGCCCGCCCGTCGACCGTCATGGCCGTCACCACCACGACGCCGGTGACGTAGTGGCCGACGACTTCTTTGAAGTGCGCAATATCGAGAGAACTCACGAGTGGCACATTACCGGTCGCCCTTGAGTACCGTGATGCTGATGACAACATTCACTCTTGACCTCAACGACGTAACCCTCGACTGCGAGACCTACGGGCCACAGGACGGTCCGCTGGTTCTCTGCCTTCACGGTTTCCCCGATACCCGTCATACCTTCAGGTACCTGGCTCCCCATCTCGCGGCGAAGGGCCACCGAGTGGTCGTGCCATCCATGCGCGGTTACGCCCCCTCGTCCATCTCGAAGACCAATAACTACCAACTCGCCACCGTGGCGAATGACGCCAATCGACTCCACGAGCTCCTCGGCGGCGACGAGCGAGCGGTCATAATCGGTCACGACTGGGGAGCGGCGGCCACCTACCCGGCGACGGCGGCCGAGCCCGAGCGGTGGCACCGCGCCATCACCATGGCCGTGCCCCCGCTGCCGATCATGGGTCGATCGTTTCTTTCGTTCGCGCAGTTGCGGTCCAGTTGGTACATGTTTTACTTCCAGAGCCCAATGGCCACCGGCGTCGTTCCCCTCAATGACTTCGATTTCATCGCTCAGCTCTGGGCCGAGTGGTCACCGAGCTACGAGGCCAGCGAAGAACTCGCCCACGTCCGCCTCGCCCTCGCCAGCGAGGAGAACCTTCTTGCCGCGCTCGGCTACTACCGGGCGATGTTCGCGGGCGAACTCATTGACGAGTCGCTCGCCCACGTGCAGGCCGCTCTGTTCATGACCCCCACCGTTCCGACCTTGTACCTGCATGGTCACGACGACGGCTGCGTCCTCGCCTCAAGCCTCGCCAACGTCACCGAGCACCTCGCGCCGGGTTCAAAGAAGCACATCATCAAGGACGCTGGCCACTTCGTGCACCTCGAACAACCAGAAGCCGTGCATCGGGCCATCGACTCGTTCCTCGAGGCTTAAGTGCCAGCGAGTTGAACGATGTAGCCCTTTTGCTCGATGAGGCCGTCGAGGACCAGACCCCCCAGGATCGACTCGAACCGATCTGTCTCAATGTCCCCGAGGGTCTTCGCGAGGGCACCCTTGGATGAATGCCCTTCACGCAGCACCGCGAGAATCCGGCCTCTGACCTGACGATCCGAGCCTTCGAAGACCGACTGGGGCCGCGAGACACCAGCGCTTTTCGGGGCGGGGTCCTCTCCCCCTTCGGTGTGCCACCGACAGATCTTTGCCACCGGGCAGGTTGAGCAAAGTGGTGTCGCCTTGCAGAACTGCGCGCCGAGGTCCAGCATCGCCTGATTGAACGCCGCGACCTCGTTGCGAGGAAGTAACGCATGGGCGATCAAACGCGCCTCCTTGGCACGCAACTCGCGATTGGTGACCGCTCGCGCGAGGACCCGTCCAACATTGGTATCGAGTACCGCCACTCGCTGATTGAACGCGAACGACGCTACCGCGTTGGCGGTGTAGTCGCCAACTCCAGGCAAACGACGAAGTGAAGTGACGTCGTTCGGCACCTCGCCGCCAAACTCATCGCGAATCACCCGGGCGGCCTCGTGCAGCGCCTTCGCCCGACGGTGGTAGCCAAGGCCCTTCCAGAGTTTGAGCGTGCTCGCGAGCGGAGCATCCGCGCAGGCCAAGGGCGTTGGAAAATGCTCGAGGAATCTCGCCCACGGCTCGACGACTCGCGACGTTTGGGTCTGCTGCAGCATGACTTCACTGACCAGCACCGCCCACGGGTCGCGATGGTTGATCCAAGGAAAGGAGCGACGTAAGCCTGGAGCGACGCGGCGGAGCACTCGTCGAAACGAGGCGTAGTCGTTACTCCCAGACGTCGTCACTGTAGGGGCGACGACGCACCGGCGCGAAGTCCTTCTTCCACACCATGACCTTGCGGCGAAAGTAGCAGACCTCGAGGCCCTCTTGGTTGAAACCCTTGGTTTCAACCAACACGACACCGCGGTCCTTCTTTGATGTTGACGGAGTCTTTTCGAGCACTCGCGTTTCGGCGTAGATGGTGTCGCCGTGAAAGGTCGGGTAACGGTGGATTAAGGTCTCGACCTCGAGGTTCGCGATCGCCGAGCCCGACACGTCAGGCACGCTCATGCCGAGCACGAGTGAGTAGACCAGATTGCCCACCACGACATTCTTCTTTTGAACACTTTCGTTCTCGGCGAACCACGCGTTCGTGTGCAGTGGATGGTGGTTCATGGTGATCATGCAGAAAAGATGATCATCGGCTTCGGTAATCGTCTTCCCGGGCCAGTGTTTGAAGATGTCACCGATCTCGAAGTCCTCGAAATACCGGCCGAAGGGGCGATCAAAAGTGCTCATAGTCGTTGCGTGCCTTTACTCAGTCCTGCCGTGCGTTGCAGTTCTATTCTGCTGCATCCGGCAGCGGTCGGGTGGTGAATGACACCGTGCCGCCGGGCAGCGACTCCCCGTCAATCACCATTCGCCACGTGAAGCGTGCACCGGGTTCCAGTGGAATAGGTCCAAAGTTGACCGCCACCGGCACATCCACCGGCGTGCCGACGGGGACTCCTTCGGGCGCGGACGCCGAAAAATCTCCTCGAACCTCGATACTCTGCATGCCGTCGGGCGTTTCGAAGTGCACCAGCTGACCGTCCGCGTCTTCGAGGAACAGTTCCCAGTGGTGCTCGGAGTTGAATTCGTGCCAGTCCACGCCCACCTTGATGGCGACTGCTGAGGGCACGGGATCGGGGCCGGTGACCGACCATCCACCACCCAGGATATAAAGCTTTCCGTCGGCCACCTGGGCCGAGTCGGCGAGAAGCATGGTTACATTCATGCGTCCAGCCTAGGTCTCGAGTGGGATGATCGAAGAACCAGTAAATTTCTCGTATGACCACGTCCGCTCTCAATCTCACCGTCGCCTCCGAACTCATCGATCAGGCCCAAGCCGTTATTGACGGAGCGCTTCGTGAGCTCGCCGGACACGGAGGCATTGACAAGCAGCAGACCCTCGCCTACGACATCGCCCACACTTCCAGCGCCGTTGCAACCGCTCGCGCGTGCCTCTCGTATGCGGCGAAGGGGCCCACCGAGGCTTCGCTCAGCGCCGCCTTCCTCGCCCTCGCGCTCAGCGACCTCGCCACGCGCGTGCTCGGTCGCGAAAATCTGTGGGGGGTCGAGAGCGATTGGTACGCGCCCTTCGCGTCGTTCGTCACCACCTACCGCGACCCCGCGTTCCTCGCAACCCTCGCCGAAACGCCAGGACCCAAGCACCTCGACGAAGAGTTCCAGATGGTCGCTGACATGTTCCACCGATTTGCCGACGAACAGGTTCGTCCCCACGCTGAGCACGTCCACCGCACCAACGGCGACATTCCCGAGTCGATCATCAACGGTTTGAACGAGCTCGGGGGATTCGGGCTATCAGTGCCCGAAGAGTTTGGCGGCTTTGCGACCGGGGGCGAATCGGAGTACCTCGGCATGGTCATCGCCACTGAAGAACTCTCCTGGGGAGGCCTCGGCATCGGCGGCTCTTTGATCACGCGACCCGAGATTCTCACCAGAGCGCTCGTCAATGGCGGCACCGCGGAGCAGAAACAGCGCTGGCTGCCACGTCTCGCGTCCGCCCAGACGCTCGCCGCCATCGCCGTCACCGAGCCCGACTTCGGAAGTGACGTGGCGGGACTCAACACCATGGCCACCAAGACCGAAGGCGGCTGGCTCATAAACGGGACAAAGACCTGGTGCACGTTCGCCGCGCGCGCCGACGTCCTGATGCTGCTCGCACGCACCGACCCCGACCGCAGCAAGGCCCACCGAGGTCTCTCGTTGTTCTTGGTGGAGAAACCCCAAGGGGACAGCCACGGTTTCCTCTTCTCCCAAGAGGCCGGTGACGATGACCGCAGCGACCCGAACGGCCGACTCGAGGGCCGGCCCATCGACACCATTGGCTATCGAGGTATGCACTCGTACGAGCTGAGCTTTGACAACTGGTTCGTTCCCGACGAAGACCTGGTCGGTGGCGAGGCCGGCCTCGGCAAGGGCTTCTACTTCCAAATGGCCGGTTTCGAGAATGGCCGTATCCAGACCGCCGCGCGCGCGGTGGGCATCATGCAGGCGGCCTACGAGGCGGCGCTCGACTACGCGCGCAACCGCGTGGTCTTCGGAGAACCGATCATCAACTACGAGCTCACCCGAGTGAAGCTCGCGACCATGGCGGCGATCATCCAGTGCTCGCGACAGTTCTCGCTGCAGGTTGCCAAGCTCATGGGCCAGGGGGGCGGCTCGATGGAGGCGTCCATGGCCAAGGCCTACGTGTGTCGAGCGGCCGAGTGGGTCACCCGCGAAGCCATGCAGATACACGGCGGTATGGGCTACGCGGAGGAGTACCCGGTGAGCCGGTACTTCGTCGATGCCCGCGTGCTTTCGATCTTCGAAGGGGCCGACGAGACGCTCTGCTTGAAGGTGGTCGCCCGCCGACTGCTCGACCAACTGACCTGACGCTGCTCAGCCTTCGTCAATGGTGAACGGCGAGTGCACCGCGCCGAGTGAAATACCCGCCGAATGCAGGTCGGGGCGCTCGCCGCGGGCGACCTGCGCCTTCAGGGCCGCGCGCTCCCATCGCTCCTCCACCTTGCCGTAGCGCCAGAAGCTCAGCGCGAAGGCCCAAGCGGCCACGAACATCCCCACGATGACAAATCCGGCCTTGTTGATGTTGAAGGCCGAGGCGTAATTCCAAATCCCGCCCTTCAGCTTGAACTGACCGGCGAGAACCTGCATCAGCTCGAGCGTACCGATGTAGAAGGCGACGAACACGCTGAGTCCGGTGATGGCGATGTTGTAGTACACCTTTCGCACGGGCTTCGAAAAGGCCCAGCCGTAGGCGAAGTTCATGAATGAACCGTCGATGGTGTCGAGCAGGCTCATGCCCGCGGCGAACAGGAGCGGCAAGGAAAGGATGGCCCAGAACGGAAGACCGGCGGCCACCGAAGTTCCCGCGAGCACCAAGAACGCGACCTCGGTCGCGGTGTCAAAACCCAGGCCGAAGAGCACACCCACCGGGTACATCTTCCACGGCGTGTCCACGGATCGGGCCAATGGGCCGAAGAAGCGCATCATGAAGCCACGAGCGTTCAAATGCTTTTCCAGCTCCGAGTCGTCAAAGCGGCCTTGACGCATCTGAACGAAGAGCCGGATTATTCCGAAGAGGATTATCGCGTTCAAGGTGGCGATGATGTAGAGAAACCCACCCGAGACGATTGTGCCGATCAGTCCGCCGTAGTGGTGCAGCGACGAGTTGGAGTCCGCCACTTGGGGTCCCAACGCGCGGGCCCCGAGGCCCAGCAGTACCGTCAGGCCAAAAACGATCGTCGAGTGGCCGAGCGAGAAGAAGAAGCCGACGGACATCGGTCGCTTCCCCTCGGACATGAACTTGCGCGTGGTGTTGTCAATCGCCGCAATGTGATCCGCGTCAAAGGCGTGGCGCATTCCCAAGGTGTAGGCGAGCACTCCGGTGCCGACACCGAGGATCTTGTTCGAACCGGACCCGTAATGATGTGTGGAGGCGATTATGAGAAGAGTCCAGCCGAGCACGTGCAGCACCGCGATGAATCCGAACATACCGTAAAGTTTGCGCCATTCGGATGGCGAAAACGAAGCGCGCACTCGGTGTCGAAGCTTGGTCGAATCCTGAGCCAAGGCGGTCATAAGCGCCACCTTACTGGGACATGCTCCTATTAAGACACTCCTACGTCGCCGAGCGACTCATCCCTGAACGTAGGCCCCGGGCGACAAATGAATTGGCAATCTTCGCGGACGCCTCGTCAATCATCTCGTCACCGAACATCAACGCCCCGGTGTGTTGTTGCTCAGTCGCCACCCGGTAGGCGTCGAGGATGTCGTAGGACTTGTCGAAGAGCTTCTGACTCGGCGAGTACACCTCGTTGAGCGCGAGCGCCTGATCGGGCGTGAGCGCCCATTTACCGTCGAATCCGTACGAGTACGAGATTCCCGCGGCGAAGCGCAGGGCGTCCAGGTCTCGAACCTTGAGAAAAGGTCCGTCAATGACCTGCAGTCCATTGGCGCGACCGGCCATGAGGATCTTGGCGAAAACGTAACTAAATGGGTTCGACGGGCCGTCATGAATGGTCTCGTCAATAGTCGTCACGGGCATTCCGATTGATGCGCTGAAGTCGGCTGGCCCAAAGACAATGGTCTCGAGTCGTCGCGAAGCTGCGCAGATCTCCTCGACGTTGATGAGCCCGAGTGCCGTTTCAATCTGGGCCTCAATGCCGATGTGACCTACCGGGAGGCCGGCGTTCTTCTCGATTTGGGTAAGCAGCAGGTCCATCGCGACGACGTCGGAGGCTCTTTCAACCTTCGGCATCATGATCTCGTCGAGACGGCTACCGGCATTCCCGACGACTTCGATGACGTCACCGTAGGTCCACGGGGTGTCCCACGCGTTCACCCGCACGCAAAGCACGCGGTCGTCCCATTCGAGCGAACGTATCGCGTTCACGACTTTGGCGCGAGCGGCCACCTTTTCATTTGGGGCGACCGAGTCTTCGAGGTCGAGAAAACTCATGTCAGCCGTGGCCGTGGGGGCCTTGGCGAGAAAGCGATCCGACGAGCCTGGCGTTGACAGACAGGAGCGACGGGGAAGGGAGCGTGAACGTTCGGACATAGGTCGAGCCTATTCTGAGGACGCACAATGTGTGAATCGGGACAGGGGCTCTTTGTCCACTAGTGAAATCTTGATGGCCTCAACCAGGGATTTTGTTTCTTTTGATATTTTTTTATGCCCCATTGACCGGCCTCAGCCGATAACCTTTCCTACGTGACTGACGTCGAGCGCTCTGCGCGCCCTTCGACGCTACGGCCAACGAGGGGACTTCAGCGGTTCCGGTGGATTTATTCCATTCTGGCTGTCGTCGCAGTGTGTTCGAGCACTGTGACTGTTTCGTCACGTCCCGCTGGCGCCTCATCAATCTCGAATAATCGCGCCGAAGCGACCAAGCTCTACAACCAGATCCAGGACATAAATGGCCGCGTGGAGTTCTTGGGCCAGAAGTACGACGAGTCTCGAATCAAGCTCGACAAGGTCAACAACGACATCACCAACACCAAGGCCACGGTGGCCGGTATCGAGGGCAACGTCACCAAGGGCGATGATCAGTTACGCGCTGACGCGATCTTCGCGTACGTGACCAATGGGGCCGCCGCGAGTAACAATCCCCTCTTCTCGTCAAATGCATCGAACATCGGCGCCACGAACGTGTACAACCAGCTCGCAGAAGGCAACATCGGTACCGCGATCGCCAAGCTCAAGAACTACAAGATTCAGCTAACTCAGGAGCGGTACATCCTGGCCAACGAGGACGCTCAGGCACGAAACGCCGCGGTCGCGTCGGCTTCGTCGTTCCACAAGGCCAAACTTCTCCAAGCCACGCTCCATCGCACGCTAGGCCAGGTGAAGGGAAGGATTGCGACGGACGTGGCTGCAGTCGCCGCCGCCGCGGCAGCGAAGGATGCCGTCACGTTGCAGTCAGCCAAACCCCAGAAGGGCTTCCCCGCTCCCCCCGGTGACTCTCGAGCCAGCATCGCGATTCGTGCCGCCGAGAGCTATCTCGGCACGTGGTACGTCTGGGGTGGCGCGTCGCGAAGCGGCGTCGACTGCTCGGGACTGGTCATGTTGGCCTACGAGGCGGCGGGCATTGACTTCCCCCACTATTCGGGCGCGATGTACGAAGACACCGAACGGGTACCGCTCTACGACATTGAACCTGGTGACCTTCTCTTCTACGGCTACAACGGTGACGAGCACGTCGCGATGTACGTGGGAGGCGGCCAAATGATCGAGGCCGAGATGACCGGAACCCAAGTGCACATCACGCCAATTCGACTTGGCTACGGATTCGTTGGTCTCGGTCGCCCTCGGGCCTAGGCGTGTCGGGCGTACCAACTTCCTTTCATCTGGGACCCTTGGTCTTTCACGTTTACGGCTTCGGACTCGCGATCGCGGCGTACGTGGCCTACGTCTACTCCCGACATCGCTTGGACCGCGCTGGATTCAGCACTGATCCCTTCGCGAAGTACGCCGCAGCGCTCGTCGTGAGTGGACTGGTCGGCGCGCGCCTCGCCAACATTGCCACCAACTGGTCCTACTACTCGGGCCACCCCGCGCGCTGGATTGCGGTGTGGCAAGGGGGGCTCGCGAGCTTTGGCGGCATAGCACTGGCCCTCCCCGTCGGTCTCTATCTGCAGCGACGCTGGTGGCCCGCAAGTTCGCTGGCTGGTTTCACCGATGCCCTCATCCCCGCTCTCGTTGCCGGATGGGCACTGGGGCGAGTTCTCGGCCCTCAATTCATGGTTGATGGAGGTGGTCACCTAACCCATCAATGNNATGGGTTCGGGATCCGTTACGCCGGTCAGGTGGGAAAGCGTGTTCCGGTGCCGCTGATTCAAGGTGCTGAGGACGGACTGCTGTGGTGCGCGTTGCTCTGGACCGAGAAGAAATGGACCACCCGTGCTACCGGTGCAATTTCGGGCATCGCGATGATTGTCTGGGGCCTCGTGCGCGCGGGCGACGAACACTGGCTGCTCGGTGAGCAGTCCCACAGTGGATCGCTCGGCGTGCAGATTGCCGGAGTGGTGCTCGCTCTTGGTGGCCTGCTCGTACTACTCCGACGACATCGGAATCCGGTCACTCCCACGTAAGAATCGGTAGCGACTCGAAAGGTAGCCGCAATCGCTTCGCCCGATGCGACTAGACCTTCACGATTGAGTGGAGCCGGCCGGCCGGTCAGTCCAGGTCATTCGTCGCCACGTCAAGAAGCCGTGGCCCTTGGGACGCCCATCAAACGAGGGTGTTCCATTCGTCCTCGGACAGTTTGCCGAGATGCTCCATCTCGTGTGGTGCGACCGCCAAGGAGACCCGCGAGCTGTCAATATACGAAACGTGATCCAGCCCCAATCGACGCCACGGCTGGAAGAGGACCCTCGTCGGAGTCTGATTCGAGTACACACCCTGAACCAAAATCCTTTCGTTCGACGCGCCCACGATGACGGCGGGACGCTGTTTCGATTTCTGGTCGGGCTGAGCCGGGTCCACTGAATCGAAAGGAATCTCGACGAGCACCACTGAGCCAACCAACGGGTGATCGGGGTTGAACGATGCCAGTTCGCCGGGCGTGAGGATGAGGCGGCGTCGCTCGACTTCAGCGACGACCATCTCCCTGACCGGCGCCTTCACGGCCTTCACCGGCTTGGGTTTCTCTGGTCGTTTTACTTTAGGGGGCCGAACCGGACGAACCGCCGCGGCACTCCGTCTCTTCTTCTCCTCTTCACGACGTGCGCGGCGCTGCTCGCGAACTTCGGCGTCGATTTCCTTGGGGACCAGCAGTGACGCCGGAGCTGCGTTGTCCGGGAGCGGCGGAAGCTGAAATTCGGGGCGTTCCTCGAGCAGACGCCGGCAGTGGGGAGCCGCGGGGAACTCCTCACCAATGGCGAAGGTCAGGACCGCAACAATGTCGTCGTTCGTTTGGCCGTTGGTGAGAAGTCCATTGACCGCGTTGCTCAGTTGCTCGTAGGAGGGCGAATCGGCGTGATCCCCGAGTGCCTCGACGACCTGCTCCAGGGGCGACATCGCCAAGAGTTCCAGCATCCCCTTCACCGCCGCGATCGGCGCGCTCAACGCGAACGTCGTCACGTCACGCCGCTGCTGGAGCGTGCGCAGCGGCATCCCCACCACTGCCTGAAGCTTGTTGTTTCCCTTCAGATTCAGCGAGTCAACGGTCGCGAGAACGGTGGCGTCGTCGATCTTCAAGAGGCCGCGACGCATCATTTCAATCGCGCTACTGGTATTGGTGGACATTGGTTCCTACTTCAAGAGGTGCTTAGAAATGACCACGCGCTGCACCTGATTGGTCCCCTCGTAGATCTGGGTGATCTTGGCGTCGCGCATGAAGCGTTCAACCGGGAACTCCTTGGTGAAGCCGTAGCCACCCAGCAACTGTACGGCATCGGTCGCGACGCTCATCGCCGTGTCTGACGCGAACGACTTCGCGGCCGCCCCCAGGTAGCTCAGTTGGTTGTCCGGGTCGCCGGCGTCGATCGTGGCGCACGCGCGGTAGACCAGTGCCCGGGCGGCTTCGGTTCGTATGGCCATGTCAGCCAGCATGAAGCGGAGTCCCTGCAGGTCGGCGATCGGCGCACCGAAGGCCTTGCGGTTCTTCATGTAGTTACCGGCGTAATCAATCGAGGCCTGCGCGATCCCCACGGCTTGTGCACCGATGGTCGGGCGCGAGCGGTCGAGCGTGTGCATAGCGATCTTGAAGCCATCGCCCTCCTCGCCAATTCGGTGCGTGGCAGGAACGCGCACATCGTTAAAGACCACTTCACCAGTGGGCGACGCTCGAAGACCCAACTTGTCCTCGTGCTTCGGGAACTCCACCCCCCAGGCCTTCTCCACCAAGAAGCACGTGATGCCGTGGGTGCGGGCTTCGGGGTTTGTGCTCGCAAAGACCGTGTACGTGTCCGAGACCTCGGAGTTCGTAATCCAGTACTTCGAGCCATTCAAGACGTAGTCGTCGCCATCTCGAACCGCGCGACAACGCATCGCGGCCACGTCCGAGCCGGCGTCAGCCTCTGAAAGGCAGTAGCTCGCCTGAATCTCACCGGTCGCGATCCTCGGCAAGTACTCGTGCTTGATCTCTTCGGAGGCGAAATTCATGACCGGCAACATGCCCAACTTCGAGATGAGCATGGTGACCGAGGTTGACGCGCATCCTCGTGCGATCTCCTCGGCCATAATCGCCTGGGTCACCATGTCCGCACCGGCTCCGCCGTAAGCCTCGGGAACACTCAGCGACGGAAGGTCCATCTCCACGCACGCGTCGAAACTCTTCTGGGGAAATATCTGTTCGCGGTCGTAGTGGGCGGCGTGAGGAGCAATGCGCTCGTCGACAAAACCTCTCATGACGTCTCGAAATGCGCGCTGTTCGTTGTTCAGGTCAAAACTCATACTGATTCCTTCAATCGTTGGGGTATTAGAGAGAAGAGATCGTTGGCACTAACTGCTCATCGGTCACGGCGTCGACAAATCGACGTTGGGCGGCGTAACTGTGGGCGAGTCCAGCGAATCCCACGCAAAGCTCATGGTCAACAACGGGGGCGTCACGAAGTCCGAAGATATCCAGTGCGGTCTGCACGTCACTGAGGATTGGGCCGCGACCAACGAGGCTCGCCCGCTTGGCGGCGACGAGGGCGACGCCAGTCTCCACGTCATGACGATCGTGCTCGTGGGCGAACTTCAACTTGGCTACTTCCCGCTGAGCGATCGTGAGCGCGAACCCCTCGCCCGGCGCCGGCGTGCCGTGGCCCGCACCGCTCAGGCGCGAGGCCGAACGCTGAAGGCCCGGCTTGGGCGGCCTCGCGAGTTCGGGCGTCGCCGTGGTCATGGTGGGGCGAACTTCACCCGCAGCGGGAACTGGGTAAAACGTTGGTTGAGTCACACTTCGAGACTATCTCTCGCAAGCACCTACACCCTCGCCAGCCAACTTTCGTACTCCGGGATCTCACCGCGGACTGCCTTGTGGTACTTGGACTGAATCGCCTTCGTGATCGGGCCGGGCGTACCGTCGCCAACGAGGCGGTCGTCGACCGATGCAATCGGCACGACTTCGGCTGCGGTACCGGTAAGAAACGCCTCGTCGGCCAAGTACAAGTCATCGCGGCGCATGGCTTCGAAACTCACCTCGTAGCCCAGGTCGTTCGCGATCTTCACAACGCTCGCCTGCGTGATGCCCCTCAGCGCGCCCGCTTCTGAAGGGGGTGGGCTGATGAGTAGCCCGTCACGAACAATGAAGAGGTTCTCGCCGGTGCACTCTGAGATCCGCGCGTCGGGCCCGAGCATGATCGCTTCGTCGTAGCCCGCCTTCAGCGCTTCCACCTTGGCCAGGCTCGAGTTCACGTAACCGCCTACCGTCTTTGACGCGGTGGGCATGGAGTTGGGGGCGTGGCGAGTCCACGAGGAGATCTTCATCCGCACCCCGTTCTCGACCCCGTGGTCGCCGAGGTACGCTCCCCACGGCCATGCGGCGATGGCCACGTTGACCGGAGAGGAGAGCGGGTAGATGCCCATCTCGCCATAACCCAGGTACACGAGGGGGCGCATGTAACAGCCGTCGTCGAGATCGTTCACGCGCACAACCTCTTTGGCGGCCTCGCAGAGTTCGTCCAGGGTGTACGGGACGTCAATCATCAGGATCTTGCAACTGTTGAGCAGGCGCTGCATGTGCTCGCGGAGGCGGAAAATCGAGACGCCGTTGGGCGTCTTGTAGGCGCGGATTCCTTCAAACGCTCCGGTGCCGTAGTGCAGCGTGTGGCTCAGCACGTGTGTCGTCGCCTGCTCCCAATCAACGAGCACGCCGTCCATCCAGATCTTCTTCGTGGGCGTTATGGGCATTTACAACCTCTCAATTAGTTGATTCGTAACTCCGACAGTTCCCAAGGTGGCAACGTCACCATTGAATTCTTGCACCGCGCGAGCAATCTTCGATGCCGCCTCGTCTTCACCCAGGTGCTCGAGCATCAGCACCGCCGACGAGACCGCCGCCAGCGGATTGGCTCGGCCGGTCCCAGCGATATCGTGGGCGGCTCCGTGCACGGGCTCGAAAAGCGATGCGCTGGCGCGCTCAGGGTTCAGATTGGCACTCGCGGCGTAGCCAATGCCGCCGGTCACCGCACCGGCCAGGTCCGAAAGAATGTCGCCGAAAAGATTGTCCGTGACAATGATGCCGTAACGCTCGGGACTTT
Organism: Acidimicrobiaceae bacterium; assembly: GCA_003141095.1. Classification (GTDB taxonomy): domain Bacteria; phylum Actinomycetota; class Acidimicrobiia; order Acidimicrobiales; family RAAP-2; genus RAAP-2. Next base: position 103,699 of record PLKM01000039.1, read on the forward strand.
CGACGAGGTAGATGCACGCAGCGTCCACGTGGTTGTAGTCCACTTCGACCTTCGGGTACTCGGAACCAACCTCTCGTACTACTCGGCTCCAGAGCTCACCCGCGAAGGTCAACACGTTGGTTTTGTGTACGAGCGTCAGTTTGGGCCGGGCCAACATTGACGCGCGCTCGAATGCGTAGCGCACGCATCGCTCCACGCCGAAGCGGGTATTCACCGAACCCTGCGTCGCGATCTCGTGACGGGTGCCGTGACGAAGCACTCCTCCTTCACCGGCGTAGGGACCTTCCGTATTCTCGCGCACGATGGCGAACTCACAACCCTCGCCAATCGAACCGGGAACCCCTCGAAAGGGCCGGTAGTTGATGTACAGATCGAGTCCGAAACGCATGCGCAGAAGTAGGCCGCGTTCCAAGACCCCGCCAGGGATGCGGGTGTCGCCGATCGCCGGACCAATCGCCCCCAGCAGAATGGCGTCGTAGCCACGAAGTTCTTCCAACGTCGCATCGTCGAGCACGAAGCCGTCGGCCAGGTAGCGAGCGGCCCCCAACTCATAGTTCGTGGTCTCAATCGCGACGCCAGCGGCTCTGACCACCTCTAGCGCGGCGCGGGTGACCTCTGGGCCAATGCCATCGCCCCCGAGCACGGCCACGCGGTACGTGCGTTGGTTCATTGCTCTTCGTCTCCTCGTTTCTTCCATTTTGCTCCGTCGCAGCGTACGGGAGCAAACCCACCAAGGGTTGGTGGGCGGCCACTAGTAGAATTGGGACTTCTCCAATTAGTTGAGGTAACGCAATGGCGGGCGAAATTCATCGCATCACCCAAGAGACGCTGGACAAGCTTCGAGCCGAGTACGAGCACCTGACAACGGTGGGGCGTACCGATATTGCTCGGGTGATCGAAGCGGCCCGACTTCTTGGCGACCTCAGCGAAAACGGCGACTACCACGCTGCGAAGGACGACCAGGGGAAAATGGAGTCACGAATCCGTCAAATCGACAACGTGATCAGAAACCACGAGATCGTCGCGCGCGACGGGAACGCCGGCACCGTCCAGCACGCATCCATTGTCAAGGTGGTCTACGAAGGCGACGCCGATGACGACTTTCAGGAGTTCTTCATTGGCTCCATCGAGGAGAAGCCGGATGGCGTGCTCGTCGCCTCGCCCACGTCGCCCCTCGGGGCGGCGCTGCTCGGGAGGTCCATAGACGAGGTTGTCGACTACGAAGCGCCGTCGGGCGTGTTGCGGTTAAAGATCGTGGGACTGCGTTAAACGTGGGCCGCACACTTTTCGAGAAGATCTGGGATGAGCACATCGTGGCTTCACCCGAGGGCGAACCGACGCTTCTCTATATCGATCTCCACCTGGTCCATGAGGTCACGAGCCCCCAGGCCTTCGACGGCCTGCGCCTCAACGGACGTACCGTTCGTCGGCCCGACCGCACGCTCGCCACCGCCGATCACAACGTGCCGACCGACCCGATTTCCACCCCGGTCAACGATCCCGTATCGCGTCGCCAACTCGAGGCGCTCGAGGAGAACTGCCACGAGTTTGGTATCACCGTGTTTCCTCGAGGTCACGAGAACCAGGGAATCGTCCACATCATCGGGCCCGAGCTCGGCGTGACCCAGCCCGGTATGACCATTGTGTGCGGCGACTCTCACACCTCTACGCACGGGGCCTTCGGATCTCTCGCCTTTGGCATCGGCACGAGCGAGGTGGAACACGTACTCGCCACGCAGACCCTCCCCCAGCAACAGGCCAAGACCATGTCCGTCACCGTCGAGGGAAAGGCGCCGGCCGCAGTGAGCGCGAAAGACATTGTGCTCGCCATCGTTGGCACGCTCGGCACCGGCGGAGGAGCCGGCTACGTGATCGAGTACCGCGGCGAAGCCATCACCGATCTTTCGATGGAGGGTCGCATGACGGTCTGCAACATGAGCATTGAGGCCGGCGCACGCGCCGGTCTCGTCGCGGTCGACGAGACCACCGTTGACTACCTGCGCGGTCGTCCGGGCGTTCCCCAGGGTGAGGAATTCGAAGCGCTTGCGAATCACTGGCGCACGTACGTCAGTGACGATGATGCGGTCTTCGATGCGGAGCTCGTCATCGACGCATCTAAGCTCGTGCCGTCCATTACGTGGGGGACGAATCCGGCCCAAGTCGTCGCGCTGAGCGGAATGGTCCCATCGCCCGATGAGTTCGACGACCCGGATCAGAAAAACGCCACGGAGCGGTCACTCGCCTACATGGGCCTCACGCCGGGCACGCCCGTTCGCGATATCGAGGTGGACGTGGTCTTTATTGGCTCGTGCACCAATTCGCGCATCGAAGACCTCCGCGCCGCGGCCGCGGTGGTCGAAGGGCAGCGTGTCGCCAGCAGTGTTCGCGCGCTCATTGTTCCGGGCTCGCATCGGGTAAAAAAGCAGGCCGAATCGGAAGGTCTCGACAAGATCTTCCTTGACGCCGGTTTCGAATGGCGCGAGCCGGGTTGTTCCATGTGCCTCGGTATGAATCCCGATCAACTTAAAGTCGGTCAGCGCAGTGCCTCGACGACCAACCGAAACTTCGAGGGCCGCCAAGGTCGAGGCGGTCGTACGCACCTCGTCTCCCCGGCGGTCGCCGCGGCGACCGCCATCAAGGGCCATTTCGCGGCACCCAGCGAGGTCGGGCCATGAAGCCGGTTCGCGTATTGGAAGGTCGGGCCGTCCCCCTTGAACGCTCCGACGTCGACACGGACCAGATCATCCCTTCGGACTGGCTGAAGCGCGTAGAGCGGACGGGATTTGGCCGGGGGCTTTTCAGCGAATGGCGCGACGACCCGTCGTTCGTTCTGAACGATCAAAGTTACGTGGGTGCATCAATATTGATTGCCGGGCCGCGCTTCGGAACCGGCTCTTCACGTGAACACGCAGTGTGGGCATTGATGGACTACGGTTTCGTCGCGGTTATCGCTCCCTCTTTTGGTGACATCTTTCGCAACAACTCATCCAAACAGGGGCTGGTCATAGTCCAACTACCTCAGGTCGATGTCGAAGGACTGATTCAACTCATCAAGGACGACGCGACGCGTCTGGTCGTCATCGATGTTGATCAATTGCGGGTCGAGGTTCCAGAGGCCGGGTGGCAGCGATCGTTCGAGCTCGACCCCATGACTCGCGAACGTCTGCTCCATGGCTGGGACGACATCGGACTCACTATGCGTCGAGAAGCGGCCATTACGAAGTACGAAACCACGAGTCATGCACCCACCCTGGTCGGAGTTTTTGACTCAGACGGACACGCTCGATAGTTCGACGACCCTGCTCGGTCCATGACCTGGCCTTTCGGCGAGGTTCTGGTCTGCTTCTCCCCAATCCCCCGGTGGCGGAATCGAGTTCCGAAAGGTAGGTGCGAGATTTGGCGCGATTCCGCCAGGTCCTCGTTCGGCCGCAATTCGTCACCCTTGTGGTCTTTGGAATCAGCAGCTAGTGCGAAACACCTACGGTCCGTCGAAGGTTAGCGATTTCAGCGCGAAAGCATTGGAACGTTCGCTAGAAGATCTCCGGGCCTCAAAGAGTCGTGTAGTCGACTTCGATCAAAAAACGCCCGGCGCGGCGAAGGCCAGGCTTCCCGCCTCGTGCGCGGACCTCGATATGACAACTACCTCGCAAAAAGGACATAATGAAACCATGTCATTTACAGCCATTAATCCCGCCACCGAAGAAGTGATTGCTGAGTACCCCAATCACACCCCTGAAGAGATTGAGGCCGCGCTCGACGCGTCGGTCACCGCTTTTAGGAGTTGGCGCGCCACCTCGTTCAAGGAGCGCGCGGTGCTGATGATTCGCGCCGCCGAGATCTTGGAAGACGAGGTCGACGTCGTCGGTAAGTTGCTCACCTCGGAGATGGGTAAGACTTTTGCTTCGGCGAAGGCTGAAGTCAGCAAGTGCGCGTCGACCATGCGCTATTACGCCGAGCACGCCGAGGCGCTGCTCAGCGACGAGGAAATCTCCTCACCAGCCTCACGCAGCGGCATTCGTTACGAACCTCTGGGAACCGTGCTCGCCATCATGCCTTGGAACTACGCGCTGTGGCAGGCGATTCGTTTCATCGCTCCCGGTCTCATGGCCGGCAACGTCGGCATCTTGAAGCACGCCCACAACGTTCCGGGTTCGGGCAAATTTCTAGAGGAGTTGTTCCTTCGCGCGGGCTTCCCCGTCGGCGTCTTCGCCAATCTCTTCCTCTCCCACGATGGACTGTCCGCGATGATCGCCGACGACCGGATCGCGGCCGTGACGCTCACGGGATCTGAGGGCGCGGGTCAAAGAGTTGGCGGCCTCGCCGGTGCCAACTTGAAGAAGTGTGTGCTCGAACTCGGCGGATCCGACGCATTTATCGTCGGAAGTTCGGCCGACCTGGAGTTGACGATCGCCAAGGCCGTCACCGCCCGGGTTCAGAACAACGGACAAAGCTGCATCGCAGCGAAGCGCTTCATCGTCGTGAAGGATCGCGCGGACGAGTTCATCGAGGGCTTCGTGGCGGCCATGAGTGCCGTGGTGGTTGGCGACCCCATGGACCCCTCAACGGTGCTCGGACCGCTCGTGAACGCAGAGCAACGTGATCTCATCGACGAGCAGGTCCAGGACTCCGTCGCCAAGGGTGCGGTAGTGCGTACCGGCGGAAAGAAGATCGAAGGAAAGGGTTACTACTACCCGGCGACGGTTCTCACCAACGTTCCCAGGGATTCGCGCGCCGGTTGCGAAGAACTATTTGGTCCCGTGGCAATCGTCGACGTCGTGAACGATCTCGACGAGGCAATCACTCTGGCCAATTCGACGCAGTGGGGTCTTGGTGGTTCGATCTGGGCAACTGATCAAGCCGAGATTGATAAGGCCATTGCCGGTATTGAATCGGGCATGGTCTTCGCGAACGCCATCGTGGCCTCGACTCCAGAACTTCCCTTCGGTGGAATCAAGAAGTCCGGCTACGGCCGAGAGCTCTCCGCAGTCGGAATTCGCGAGTTTGTAAATATCAAGACTTTCTACATCGCTTAAGTTCCACCAGATTCATCCACGCGTAGATAACTCAGGGCGGTATACGGCCCATATCGCTGTGAGTTATCTACTGCGACGATAACGCCTCCCCTGTCGTGATCCGTAAAGCAGTTCCTCCCGCTCAACGCCCATCGTCAGCTAATCGTGGATTGCTTCAGGGTTGACCAATGGAAATGGCTCGAGTCGCGATACGCGCGTTACCCTGCATAGGGTTCGCAAGAAAAGTGGGTATGAACAAGGCGAGCGAAATAGGGTCAATCGTGGTCATGGGCGTGTCGGGCTCGGGTAAGAGCACGATCGCTCTGGCCCTGGCGAGCCGAGTAGGTGCCGAGTTCATTGATGCGGACTCGCTCCACTCTGCGGACAACGTCGCAAAGATGTCGACCGGCCACGCGCTCAGTGACGAGGACCGATGGCCCTGGTTGAACTCGGTCGGGCAGCGAATCAAGGACCAAGAATCAAACCATCAAAGTTCGGTCGTCGCGTGTTCCGCCCTGAAGCGAACCTATCGCGACGTCTTACGTCAGTACGTTCCCAGCGTGTTCACTGTCTTTCTCGACGGACCAGCAGCGGTTCTTCAAGCGCGAGTTGATGATCGAAAGGTTGGATTCATGGCGCCCTCACTACTCGCGTCGCAGCTCGCAAACCTCGAGCCTCTGCAAAACGATGAACTAGGAATACGCGTCGACATCGAGGCGAGTCCTGACGAAATAGTCAATCAGATAGTGGCCGAGTTACAAGCCACAGGACCGTTGTAGCAAACCCGACGCCGGTCCGCCCTTGGGCGCCAACTTCGGTCGTTGCCTCTTGAACGGGCGACGCCCGTTGCTCGAAATACACAGAGACGAGTGACGATGCACTCTTCACAGGTACCTTCGACAACGCTGGGCTCGCTTGTCGATGTACTTGTCAGCGCCAGGCGATGATCGCGCCCGAGACTCCTGCGAACACGCAACAGTCAAATCAGACGAGCAGCCGATAGGTCACCGCGCGTCGTCATTGAGATCGTTCGGCCACGATTTCGTCGAGCCTCAAGCTCCGGGTAGAGGGCCGAGCGCACTATCTTGACGTGGGGTCACTAGGGTTATTTTCAGACCTACGAGCGAGCAAGGCACCGATCCTTCTTCAAGATTCGCGCGCAATCAGGGGAGGCCCCACGAAGAAGCTCTTTGTTTTCGATCTCGACGGCACTCTCGCCGAAAGCAAGTCCGCAGTCAGCGGCGACGTTGCAGGCTTGCTCTATGACCTGCTCGGGGTCATGAAGGTTGCCGTCATCTCGGGGGGCGGATGGCCGCAGTTCGAGAGGCAGCTGCTCGAAAACCTGCCCGGGGATGACCGATTCGAGAATCTCTTCCTGCTCCCTACGTGTGGAACGCAGTTCTTCCGTTTCGTCGGAGGGTGGACCAGGATCTACTCCGAAGATCTCAACGACCAAGAGCGACAACTGATCGTCTCATCACTCCACAAAGCACTCGAGCAGTCAGGCGAAGCGGTGGCGAAGATCTGGGGCGCGGCGATTGAGGACCGTGGCAGCCAGATCACGCTTTCGGTGCTCGGCCAAGAGGCCCCCCTCAGCGAGAAGGAGAAGTGGGATCCCGACTTCACCAAACGCGAGAAGATTGCGGCGATCCTCCGTCCGCTCCTGCCCGCGTTCGCTATCAACATGGGTGGTACAACCTCCATTGACGTGACCAAACCAGGTATCGACAAGGCCTACGGCATCGGCAAACTTCGCGAACACTTGGGATTCTCCCTGAGCGAGATGCTCTTCGCCGGCGACGCGATCTTCGAGGGGGGCAACGACTACCCGGTCCAAGAGGCGGGCGTCGATTCGATTCAGGTTCGAGACCCCCGCGAGACCGCCCACGTCATCCAGGCGGTCATCGCGTGCTTGGGCAACGGTTTAATCCAGATGACGTCGTCGAAGAAGGTTTCGTGAGCCACTTCATGATGCGACCGCTCGCACTCGTCATCGAACCCGAGCCGGGCAACCCGCACGAGGTGGAGGGAATCCTCAACCCCGCCGCCATTCGTGGCCCCGACGGCGGACTCTATCTCTTTCCAAGAATCGTGGGGGCGGGCAATTTCTCGCGCATTGGGATTCTCCGGGTCCTCTTCGATGACTCCGGCGACCCTTGCGGCGTCGAACGGCTCGGCATCGCCCTCGAGCCCCAAATGCCGTACGAACTTAGGCCCGATGGCGGAGGCGGTTGCGAGGACCCCCGCGTGACCTACGTCGAACCCCTCGCGCTCTACGTCATGACCTACACGGCCTTTTCGCCCCAGGGACCTCGCATCGCCGTCGCGACCTCGACGGACTTGCTCAGCTGGGAGCGCCTTGGACTCGTCACCTTCGAGTCCTTCGAGGGCATAACCTTCGACAACATCGATAACAAGGACGCCAGCGTCTTTCCCGTCGCCATTCCGAGCCCCTCGGGACACGTCGAGCTCGGGTTGCTGCACCGCCCGCTCTTCCCAGGGACACTTCCCGAGGACGTGGTGCTGCTCGACGAGGGGCGCCGGGTCGATCTCCACCGTGAGAGTATCTGGATCTCGTATACCCAGAAGGTCATCTCCGGGAGCGACCCGCACCAGTTGAATCACTTCACCCCGCACCATCGCCTGGTGTCACCGGTATCCGAGTGGGAAAGCCTCAAGATCGGCGCCGGCACCCCGCCGATGCTCACCCGGCACGGTTGGCTGATCATCTACCACGGCGTGAGTTGTGCTGCGCTGTCCAGCAGCGAGGATTCGAGGTTGACCTACTCGGCGGGGGTGATGGTGCTCTTGGAGGATAATCCGCAAGTACTCTGCTACCGGTCGCAAGAGCCGGTCCTCGTGCCTGAGCCGTCCGAGAAACCCCGTGGAACCACCTCCGATGTCGTCTTTCCGACCGGCATCGACCGGCGCGACGATCTTGGCGAGCCTGACCGGTTCGATGTCTACTACGGGATGAACGACTTTCGCATCGGCGTGGCTCGGCTCGACATCCCTTCGTCCATCCCGCAGATCGCGGTCGCGGACCCGCCCACGTCGAACTGACTGGTCGCGTTGGTTACCCCGCGCCGCGGCCATCTCGTACAATCAATCGACTTCAACTGAATGATCGAAGATCGTTGATTGCCAACAGATTGGCAAGAGCCCTTTCGTGGAGCGACTTTCACTCCACGACGCGTCCCTAGACGCGTCGAGGGACCGGTTTCACGATTCGAACCATAAGGTCACTTCTATGGTGAAAACTCCGTTGCCGTGGGGAATGGTCAGCGAAACATCATGGGAACGTCGTTTCGCGCGCAACGGCGTGGAGTCGGATCCAACGCGCGACCTCGCCATCGGCCACGATGCCTCCATCACTCACCTCGCGCAGGATCTGTAGCGGGTAGTGGCGCCCGACACTGGCCCCGAGGCCCCGTCCATCAACACCATTCGTGGGGTCGAGGCAACGACGGGCTCACTCGGTCCAGGTGTCGCCATGTCGGTGGGTATGACGATGGCGGGGCGATGGCTCGGCGCTCGCTTCAATCGTGAGGGGCGCACACTGTTCGACCACCAGTCACCCGTGCACCGAGAAAGTGTCCTGCCCACCGACGTCATTGCTGGAGTCGCCCTTGAACGGGCCACCATCTTCGATTGGCACCGATCCGTTGGAGATCGGGGTGCCATAGTTGGTATGCACACCCTCGGCGCCTCAGCGCGTTTAAGGGAACTGCAAACGAAGTTCGGGTTCACCGCCGATAGCGCCTATCGCGTGGCGCGCGAAACCCTGGTCGCAAGGAGAGGACAACAGTGAGAGCAACGACGCAACTGCACGAACTCGGACAGAGTCTCTGGCTCGACAACATCACCCGCGAGATGCTCAACTCGGGCCAGATTCAGCGTTACATCGACACCCACTGCGTCACGGGCCTAACGTCAAACCCTTCGATCTTCAATAACGCGATCGTCACGGGCACCTACGACGAAGCCATCAGGGCCCAGTCGAACACGGGCCTCTCGAGTGAGGAGATCTTCTTCGGGCTCGCCATCGAAGACCTGCGGCGCGCCGCCGACCTCTTCGTGCCGGTCTACGAACGTTCCGGAGGCGTCGACGGCTGGGTCTCGTTGGAAGTCTCGCCCCGTCTCGCCCACGACACCGACAGGACCATCGAGGCGGCGACGGCCCTGCACGACCGGGCGGATCGGGCCAATCTCTTCATCAAGATCCCCGGCACCCCCGAAGGAATCCCAGCGATCGAAGAGTGCATCGCGCTCGGCGTACCCGTGAACGTAACGCTCTTGTTCGACGCCGACCAGTACCTCGCCGCCGCTAATGCGTACATGCGTGGCATCGAGCGTCGCATCGATGCCGGGCTGAGCCCTTCGGTGGGCTCGGTGGCGTCGGTGTTCATCTCGCGCTGGGACGGCGAAGCCAACTCGTCCGTGCCCGGAGACCTCAAGAACCAACTTGGTCTCGCGGTCGGACTGGAGGCGTACCGTGCCTACCGTGACGTTCTCGAGTCCGATCGATTCCTGCGCCTCGAGAACGCCGGCGCCCGCGCGCAGCGTCTGTTGTGGGCGAGCACCAAGACAAAGGACGCCAACGCCTCGGACACGCTGTACGTGCACGGGCTCGCCTCGCCCTTCACCATCAACACCATGCCCGACGCCACGCTCGAAGCGTTCTTCGAACACGGCGAGGTCGGCGAACCCCTCGCTCGAGATGGCGGCGACTGCGACGCGCGGCTCGCTCGATTCGCCTCGGCCGGTGTCGACAAGCAGGCGCTCGCCCTCAAACTGCAAAATGATGGAGCCGTGTCGTTTAGCAATTCGTGGTCGGAACTGCTCTCGAAAATCGACGCCCAACTCTCAACGATGAACTAACCGACAGGGGCACACATGACAACATCGCCATTACAACAACGTCCCGCGTGGAAGGCCCTCGAAGCCCACTACACCGAGATCGCTCCGCGTCATTTGCGTGAGCTCTTCGCGCACGATCCGACTCGCGGGACCCGAATGATCGCCGAGGCCGAGGGCCTCTATCTCGACTACTCCAAAAACCGGGTCACCGACGAGACCATGGAACTGCTCTTCCAACTCGCCCACGAGTCGGGACTCGTCGAGCGTCGCGACCAGATGTTCAGCGGCGAGCACATCAACGTGTCCGAGGACCGCGCCGTGCTCCACGTCGCCCTTCGAATGCCCGAGGAGTCCTCGCTCGTCGTGGACGGCGTCGACGTCGTTCGAGAGGTCCACGCCGCTCTGGATCAAATGGCCGACTTCTGTACTCGAGTACGGGACGGGTCATGGAAGGGTCACTCCGGCAAACGCATCAAGAACATCGTCAACATTGGTATCGGGGGCTCGGATCTGGGACCGGTCATGGCGTACGAGGCGTTGCGCTACTACTCGCAACGCGACCTCACGTTCCGATTCGTCTCCAACGTTGATGCCACCGACTTGACCGAAGCGGTACGCGACCTCCAGGCCGACGAGACGCTCTTCATCATCTCGTCGAAGACCTTCGGCACTCTGGAGACCTTGACCAACGCCAAATCCGCTCGCAACTGGCTTTTCGAACAAATCGGCGACTCTTCCGCGGTGGCCAAGCACTTCGTGGCGGTATCGACGAACGCTGAAAAGGTGTCGGAGTTCGGAATCGATGTGGCGAACATGTTCCCCTTCTGGGACTGGGTTGGCGGACGCTACTCAATGGACAGCGCCATCGGGCTTTCGACCATGCTCGCGATTGGCCCCCAAGGCTTCAAGGAGTTGCTCGACGGCTTTCACGCCATGGACGAGCACTTTCGATCGGCGCCGCTCGAACGGAATCTTCCCGCGCTGATGGGACTGCTCGCGGTGTGGAACCGCAACTTCCTCGGCTGTCAAACGGCGGGGGTCATGCCCTACGACCAGTACCTCAAGCGACTGCCCGCGTACCTCCAGCAGCTCACCATGGAGTCGAACGGCAAGCACGTCGCCCTCGACGGCACGATACTCTCCTACGACACCGGAGCGATTCACTGGGGCGAGGCGGGCACCAACGGTCAGCACAGTTTTTACCAACTCATCCACCAGGGCACGACGATCGTCCCCGTGGACCTCATTGGCTTTGCGAAGAGCCTCAACCCCCTGGGAGAACACCACGACATCTTGTCGTCGAACATCTTCGCCCAAGCCCAGGCGCTGGCCTTTGGAAAGACCGAGGCGGAGATTCGAGCGGAGGGGACCCCCGCGGACGTCGTTGCCCATCGGGTCATGGAGGGGAACCGACCGACGAACGTGCTCCTCGCCGAAGTACTCAGCCCCAGACTGCTCGGATCGCTCATTGCCCTCTACGAACACTCGGTCTTCACCCAGGGCGCCATCTGGGGAATCGACTCCTTCGACCAGTGGGGCGTCGAGCTCGGCAAGGAACTTGCGGTAAAGATCATCCCCGAACTCGAGGCCGGTACCGAGCCCGTGCTCGCCCACGACTCCTCGACCAACGCACTGATCGAGCACTATCGAGCACTGAAGAGAAAAGAGAAGACCCATGCCGTCGACTAAGCCAATGCAGCTCGGAATGGTGGGGCTGGGTCGGATGGGAGCAAATCTCGTTCGCCGTCTGGTCAACGATGGACACCACTGTGTGGTCTACGACGTCAACCCCGAGGCGGTGAGAGCGCTCGCGGGTGACGGAGTGGTGGGCGCGACATCCCTCGAGGACTTGGCGGCGAAGCTCGACGGGCCGCGCACGATTTGGCTCATGCTGCCCGCCGCGATCACCCAGAGCACCTTGGACGAACTTACTGTCCATCTCTCGAGCGACGACGTCGTCATCGACGGCGGCAACTCCTTCTACCAAGACGACATCGTTCGCGCGAAAGAGCTCGCGAAGAGCGGCGTGCACTACGTCGACTGCGGGACGAGCGGCGGGGTCTGGGGACTCGAGCGCGGTTACAGTCTCATGATCGGCGGCGAGGACGAGGTTGTCGCCCGCCTTGATCCACTCTTCAAGACCATTGCCCCCGGTGGTGACGGCACGGTCCCGACGCCGGGGCGATCTCGCATCGGTACCGCGAGCGAGGGCTATTTGCACTGCGGTGCGAACGGGGCTGGCCATTTCGTGAAGATGGTCCACAACGGCATCGAGTACGGAATGATGGCCGCGATCGCCGAGGGCTTGAGCATCCTCAAGCACGCCAACGTCGGCCAGCGCAAAGTCGACGCCGACGCCGAGACGTCGCCCTTGCGCGAGCCCGAGTTCTACTCGTACGACATTGACGTCGCCGAGGTGGCCGAGCTGTGGCGACACGGTTCGGTCGTCAGCTCGTGGCTGGTCGATCTCACCGCCGACGCCCTCGCCCGCTCGCCCGAACTCAGCGACTTCAGCGGTCGCGTCTCTGATTCGGGCGAAGGTCGTTGGACCGTCGAGGCGGCGATCAACGAATCCGTTCCCGCTCCCGTGATCAGCGCGGCGCTCTGGCAACGCTTCGAGTCGCGCGGCGCTGGCGAGTTCACCGCCAAAGTGCTCTCGGCGATGCGATCAGAGTTCGGTGGCCACGTGGAGAGGAACTCCTAGGGTGCGCCACGGACTTCGCGAGTACCCCGACAGTGACGCCTTGGCGAAGGCGGCGGCGTCCTACGTAGCCGAGCTCGCGCGCAACGTCGTCGAGATCTCGGGAACGTTCAGCTTCGCCGTGAGCGGCGGGCATACGCCGTGGGCGATGTTCGAAGAGCTCTCGAGGTCCGACGTGCCGTGGAAGAACGTCGTGATCTATCAAGTTGACGAACGCGTGGCCCCGCCCGGTGACCCCGAGCGCAACCTGACCCGCTTACTCAAGAGCCTCGCCGGAGTCTGCGCGCTGATCAAACCAATGCCGGTCGACGAGGCCGATCTCGACGCCGCGGCCAAACGCTATGCCGCAGAACTGCCCGAGCACCTCGATCTCGTACACCTGGGCCTGGGTCCCGACGGCCATACTGCGTCGCTCGTGCCCGCAGACCCCATGCTCGACGTCGCCGATTCGTTGGTGGCGCTCACCGCGCCCTACGCGGGACTGCGCCGAATGACGCTGACCTATCGCGCGCTCGCCCGGGCGCACCAGCTTCTCTGGCTAGTGAGTGGGGACGACGTGAAGCGGCCGTTGTCGTTGCTCGTTGCTGGCGACGTCTCGATTACTGCGGGACGTGTGCAAGCGGAACATTCTCTCATCATGGCCGACCGCTCGGCACTCGGGTCATGAACGTCGAGCGAGAAAAGCAGTTGGCGGCCATGGACGCTGCCACCTTGGTGCAAGACGGCATGCGCGTGGGACTGGGCACCGGCTCGACCGTGGCGTACCTCTTGAGCGCCCTCGCGCGACGTGACGTCAAGGCGGTCTATGTCGCCACGTCACCCGAGACCGAAGCGCGGGCTCGATCACTCGGCGTCGCCACTCAACCTTTTGACACGCTCAATCAACTCGATCTCGCCATCGACGGCGCCGATCAGGTGTCCTCTGATGGTTGGCTCATCAAGGGCGGGGGTGGCGCGCACACTCGTGAGAAGGTTGTCGCCGCCTCCGCCACCCGTTTCGTCGTGATCGTTGACTCCACCAAGCTCGTCGCTGAACTTCGCGCGCCGGTGCCGTTGGAGCTCATGGCCTTCGGCCTCGCATCAACACTTTCGCGGATCGAGCCCACCGTGCTTCGTGACGCTCCTGCGAGCCCGGATGGAGGTGTCATCGCCGACTTCTTCGGCGACGTCCAGGAGTACGCGGCCCTCGCGAAGCGTCTATCGCAGACTCCCGGTGTCATCGAACACGGCCTCTTCAGCCCCGAGATGGTCAGCGAAGTGATCGTTGGAAGTGGCGACGGTGTTCGCCACCTCGTTAAGGGAGGTAGTAAGTGAGTTCACGAGCGGCCGAGATGGAGTCCGAGATTCCCGACAACCACGTCATCGTGCTCTTTGGCGCGACGGGCGATCTCGCGCGCCGAAAGATCATCCCCGGACTGTTCCACCTGGCCATGGCGGGCCTGCTCCCGGAGCGGTTCAGAATCATTGGTTCCGCGCCAACGGCGTTCGCCATGACCACCGACCAGTTCCGTACGTACGCGAGGGACGCGGTCCGTCAGTTCGGAACGAACACTCCCGAAGGTGAGGTCTGGGACGAGTTCGAAGCTTCGCTCTCTTTCGCCGTCGCGGACCCTGATGACTCCACCCAACTGCAAAGAGACGTCATCGACGCGGAGAAGTCCATCGGCGGCACTGTGCGACGACTCTTCCACCTCGCCGTGCCACCCGACGCCGTGCTTGCCATGGTCGAGATGCTCGGATCGAGCGGCCTGAATGAGAACTCGCGCGTCATCTGTGAAAAGCCCTTCGGCGTGGACCTCGCCTCGGCGAAGAAATTGAACGGCGTGCTCACGGCGAATTTCGACGAAACCCAGATCTTTCGCATCGACCACTTCCTCGGCAAAGAGTCCATCGACAACATCCTCGCCTTGCGCTTTGCCAACAGGCTCTTCGAGCCTCTCTGGAACCGTGACCACGTCTGTTTCGTGCAGATCGACGTGCCCGAGACACTTTCGATTGAGGGTCGCGGCGCCTTCTATGAAGAGACCGGAGCCTTTCGCGACATGGTGGTGACCCACCTCTTTCAAGTGCTGGGCTTTCTCGCGATGGAGCAGCCCACCTCACTTGAGGCTCGACCGCTCCGCGACGAAGTCCACAAGGTCTTCGAGACAATTCGTCCCATCGATCCCGCCCACGTCGTTCGCGGGCAGTACGACGGGTATCTCGAGGAACGCGGGGTCGCGCCAGACTCTCAGACCGAGACGTTTGTGGCACTTCGAGCCGAGGTGGAAAACACGCGATGGAAAGGTGTTCCTTTCTACCTGCGAACCGGAAAGTGTCTCGCCGAGAGCCGCCAAGTCATCACCATCGGATTCGATGAGCCGGTCATGAGGCTCTTTCCAATGAGCAAGAAAGCACCCGAGTGGCGGGGCAATAAGCTCGTCGTTGACTTCGCCGACCCCGGATCAATCCACGCGCACTTTCTCGCCAAAGAGCCCGGACCGAGAATGCACCTTGATTCAGCCGAAATGACGTTCCACTACAAGGACTCGTTCCAGGCCGCAAGCAATCTCGAGGCGTATGAACACCTCATTCTTGAAGCGATGCTCGGGAACCGTTCACTTTTCACTCGTTCCGACGGAATTGAGCAACTGTGGAAGGTCGCCGCACCCTTG
Source organism: Acidimicrobiaceae bacterium (assembly GCA_003141095.1). GTDB lineage: Bacteria > Actinomycetota > Acidimicrobiia > Acidimicrobiales > RAAP-2 > RAAP-2. The sequence continues at coordinate 118,926 of PLKM01000039.1, forward strand.
CTCGAATCGCCACCACCGGTGGAACGGTACGCCAGAGGTTCGTGGGGGCCCGACTCGATCAGTCACCTGATCACGCCGCACAAGTGGTGTCTTCCCCAGTGAGGTCCCCCAAGATTCAACCGACACGTCGGCACTCATCAGTAGTGCCTGCACGGTCGGTGTCGCACGATTGGCCGCGGGCATTTACCGCCGGGCCATCCTGCGCACGGGTGGACGTGTCAAACTTCGCGAGTTGCCGACTCGTGCGCTTGGCGAACGATTGAGACATCCGTTCCAAGACTGCGAGGTCTTCTGGGGTTGCATCACTCCCCTAGCCCTGGCGACTTGAGCAGGCCCGCCAGTGACGCAGGAACTCTGGAGTGTTTCAAATAATCCATTTCGTGGAAATACGGTTGATCGTCCGACGGACCAGTCCGACTTTCAGACAACACCGACCACGGGCATCCCCTTCCCCACTCCAAAGTGCCGGGGCCGAGAATCGAGCGGTCCGCAGCACCGTCGCCGCCAAGAAATACGTCTGGTGAAGGAAAGGAAGAGTGAAACAAGCTGGAGACAACGGGGACTTCAAATGCGCACCCCTTGCGAAACAGCGTCCTTACGCTCCGAAACGTCGCTCGCGACGCGTGAAGTCACGCAGGGCGCGCAGCAGGTCCACCTTGCGAAACGCCGGCCAGTAGGGATCAACGAAGGCAAACTCGGCGAAGGCTGACTGCCACAGTAGGAAGCCCGAGAGACGAGACTCGCCGCTCGTGCGAATCACGAGGTCAATATCGGGCAGATCAGCGGCGTAAAGGTTGCGGGCCAGACCTTCCGCGTCGATCGACTCCGCCAGGTCACTGGGTGCCACGCCCCCCGCTAAGAGGTCAGTGACCAGAGAACGGCACGCGTCGACGACCTCTTGTCGCCCCCCGTAACAAAGAGCGATATTGACGTCCATATGAGGTGTACTGACCAGTCCAATCCGGTCGACCGCCTGCTTCGCCGCCAGCGCGAGTTCGGGGGGCAGAAGGTCAAGGCTCCCGCTCACGGATAACGAGAAGTGCAGGCGCTCCGCCAACTTCGGAAGCCGATTGAAGAGTTCGATTAACACTTCGAAGTAGGGATCCAACTCGTCGGCGGGGCGGCGCAGATTTTCCGTCGAGAGCACCCACGCGGTCACGGCCTTTATTCCGAGTTCCGCGCACCACGTGAGCAACTCTTCAAGTTTCGCCATGCCCGCTTCGTAGCTTGCGCGGTACTCGCCATCAGTGACCTCGCGAGCGAAGCGGCGATGCCCGTCCAGAATTACTCCGACGTGCCGGGGTAAGTTCTCGGCGGGCAGCGCGTTCGCCAGCCGGTGTTCGTAGTAACGATACACAGTGCGCCGAAGAGCCAAGGACCCCTCCATCGTGCGAGATTGTAACGGTACTAACAATCCTACCGCGCTCCCTCAGTCCCTTTCCTCAACGCCAACGAAATATGGATCAACGAATCGCCCGGGTTTGCAGATGTGACCTGACCTGCGTTTCAACCAGTTGACTAATGGAGCTCGACATTCTGGAATTCCTGCCCAGATACCGGAATCGAGACTCGGGTGAACGGCCAGTGCGACAAGAGTCCTTGGCGAGCAATGGAACCTCATCGGCGCTCTAGTCTGATTCGGCAAAGGCTTCAAAGCTGTGGAGAAGTTGTGGTCACCTGTGCGAAAAAATAGTGACTTTCGGCACTAGAGCTCTGCGCGGATGCTTCCTATCGTCAATCTTGGGGTAGTGGCGCAACCTCAGGTGGAGTTCGCGCCTGCTCCAAAGAAATGAGGAGAGATGGTACTTTCCAAGACTTCAAATCAGGAAATTGACGTCCCTGTGTGGAGCAATCTGTCCTGGCCCTCATGGGCGTGGCTCGACGAGATGTTCCGCGACGGCGAATGGCGTCGGCCCTTCAAGGTTGAGGAGTGCAACGACGGTGATTCACTTGTAGTTCGCGCCGAGTTGCCAGGCGTAAACCCTGACGAGGATGTACGAATCGAGATCGTGGGCGACGAGTTGGTGATTAGTGCCGAGAAGTCGGAGTCGCACGAGAACACTGGTCGCCACGTGCACCGCAGCGAGTTCCGCTACGGGTCACTGACCAGGAGTGTTTCGATTCCCAAGGGAGTCGACGAGTCAAAGATTGAGGCGACCTACAAGGACGGGGTGCTCGAAGTTCGAATGCCGGTGCCGGCCGGATCTGCGGGCGAATCGAAGCACCGGATCGAGATCAAGCGCACCTGACTCGACGTCGTCGGTGGCGTTGCTGGCTAGACGGTTGAACGAAGCCGGGGAGGTTGTGATGGTTTTCGTATACTCGTGTCGTTGAATTTGGTCGCTTGAAAACCCGTACAGAGAACGGGGGCCCTACTCCTGAGATGAGGGAGAAGTAGGGGGGCGTCATCAATTGCCTCAAACATCATGAGGCGAACTAGAGGCATTTCGGTGCGGTTTTCATCATGAAGAAGATGAAATCAGAGCTTGACGAGGTTGAGAGCCCGTCTCTGGTGGATGGGTTGCTTGCGCAGTCGATCCTCGTGGAAGATGAGCCCATGGAACAGGCACACGTCGATGATGGGCAGTTGCGCGAAGAACCGCGCGTTCATTTCGCCATAACCGAAGCTCTGGCTAGACGCCACGAGCACCGATGGAGTTCTCACCAGCAAGGTTCGGCCAACGCTGACAGGGTGTCGACAATCGTGAGCCCTGCGCGAAAAAGTCAAGTAGTCCAACCGTGAGGGCTGAATCGTCGCATCTAATGCATTTCCCGGCTTCCAACGTCCACTCCGAAGTCATTGGCCCCGTTCGTACCAGCGTCGCCGCGAACGTTCGTATTTCGCGCGAAACCCTAGTGCGATGTCTGTCAGTCGAACGCAATCGTTATCAATACGTGAGGGCCAACTGCCAAGTTGAGAAAAATCAACCACCGTGGCCGTTATCGACGGCGGCCCGTCGACGATTCAACTACGAATTTTCTTTGATCACCTGACGTCGACGCTGGTAATCTTCTTCGTCAATCTCGCCACTCGCAAAACGCTTATCGAGAATCCTCATGGGATCAATCCGGTGGCGTCCAGGCCCGTGTCCATGGCGGGGAGCACCCCCGTTGTCGCAGCCACAGCCATGCCCGTTGCGGTGCTCGTGCTGCTCACCGCATTGACAACCGCAATTCCGATGATGCCTGTCTGAGCGTCGACGGTGCTTCACGCATGCGCTTAAGCCAACGAGCGCCCCAAAGAATGCAATCGCCGGAACGACGATTGAAAGCGCGGCGTATCCCTGTTCTTCGGATTTTTTACAGCCCATGTCAAACCTTCCTTCACGTTGTTGAACCTGACCATATTCTGGTGGCTTCGCAATTTTTCAGTCAGGGGCGAAAGTCATCAAATCGTCCGTTTGGGACCACTACGGCCTGACCAATATGCCCCGATAGGCATAACGGCTGATAAACCCGCGACGCAGTTGCCGATCATTCATGCACGTGATGCTGGAGCGACCGTGAGGCGTCAACCATGAGTCGAGCGTTACGTTCAAGCAGAAGTGCCGAGAGGCCCATCACGCCGACCCCGACCAGCCCCAACAGAATCGACTGCGTGAAAAAAGCGAGCGTAATCATGAGCCCAACGATGAAGCCCGCAGCGCCCCACCACGTACGTTGCCGGGCCAGCGCGGAAACATTGCTTTTGTCGACACTCTTGGCGAACCGAGGATCTTGTTTGTAAAGCGACTCTTCTAACTCGGTAATGATCTTCTGCTCATGCTCCGATAGTGGCATCTCGTCCCCCAAACCATTTTCACTGGAGTAGCCACCACCCCGTCCCGGGTTAATGGCACCACTCCCCACCACCAGAATACGGATCGCCTACTCGCACAGGTAGTGACAAAAGTCAACTATTTGTTGAACGGTTGACCACAACCTGCCACGGCTCGCTACCTTCCGTGGTTCGGCCGTGACTAGCTTGTTCGAGATCGTGCGACAGCCAAATCTCCCGCTAAAGTCCCCGCTGAATTCGTAGAGGGGAAATCATTGAGTGCACCACCCCCAACCACGAGCACCGGGCCGTAGGCGGTCGAAGCCAACGGGGACAACTCCGACCCTCGGAGAGGCGCCGACTTGGAGGACGCCAACAGTGAGGGTACCAGCAAATTGGCGCCTAGTCCCACCGCCACAACTGACACCAACACCCGTCGCGCCCTCGCAGATCGCAAGAACTTTCCTCTCCTACGTAGTTTGAAGGTTGAACGATTCGGTGGGCGTCACGATCGAGGTAATCCAGGGAGCACGAATCTGCAACCCACCTCCGCGAATCGATATCGAGACCCCCTGACCGTGCATCCGTGAAGCACCAACTCCAGCTCGGTATAACCCCGGCTCACGCTGCAACTTCAACCCAAATGAGTTGAGCGGCCTCTATCGAAAGCGCAATCGGCTCATCCGCGATCATGACGGCGACGTCATGAGACCCCAACTTTGATTCAGTCACCCGAACTTCGCTGCCTTCCCCGATCGCGTGTTCGGCGAGCATCAGGAGAAGATCCCGAGCTTCGTGCTCGGCAACCTCGGAGATTCGTCGAACAGTCGCGAGCGTGTCGGCCTTCAAGTCCGCGAGAGCAATCAACTTCCCGTAAGGTGCTTCGCGTCCTGGGATCGGATTGCCGTGTGGGCAGGTCAGCGGTCGATTCAGCGAGGCGTCAATTCGATCAATCAAGAAATCTGAGATCGCCGAAGACAGCCGATCGGCTTCATCGTCCGCGGTGGCCCAGTCAAGGCCGAGCACATCGGTCAGCCAGCGCTCGAGAATACGGTGATGGCGAACCAGGTTCGACGCCGTCTTGAGCCCAGTGGGAGTAAGTAGAACGCTTCGGTCCTTCTTGATTCTTATCCAACCGTCGCGTTCGAGGCGTCGCAGTGCCTCTGTGACCGTCGGTGGGCTCACCGATAACCACGTTGCGAGTCGACCGGGTCGGACGATCACACCCTCCGAGGCGATGTAAAAGATTGCCTCCAAGTACCTGTCAACTGTTGCGGAGTTGTTGCTCGACACTTATGCCTCCCGAGATGATGAGGCCCGCGTGACGCTGGAAGTTCTGGGCGCCGCAGGAGTGCTTATCCCCAACGTTGGGCGTACGCCGTTCTTCCGTCCGATTCGCATGAAGAATGCGGTACTCGTGACGACATAGGCCAGCCAGACGATTACTTGCAGCAGCGTCGGATGATCGGCGTAGCCCAGGAGCGAATGCAGGACGTCACCGAAACTCGACGCCTCGGACACCACGGCCGATGAGTTCCAGAGCACGTGTTGGCCGAATGGCAACCAACGAAGTTGTTGCAGGTTTTCGACTGCGTCGGAAAGCAGTCCGGCCGCGAAGACCATGAGGACAGTGCCGAGCACTCTGAAGAATCGACGCATATTCAGTTTGGCGCCCAATTTATAGATGGCAAAGGCAATGACGAGCGCCACCGCCACGCCGAGACCAGCCCCCAGCAACAAGAGATTCCCGTGTATGGGCGTCGCCGCTTGCTTCGAACTGGCGAAGACAATGGCCAGTGTGAAGACCATTGTCTCAAGTCCCTCGCGACCAACTGCCTGAAAGGCGAGAAGTCCCAGTCCCCACCGGGTTCCTCTCGAAAGTGCAAGATCGCTCCGGCGCTCCAACTCCTTGGCCAAACCCTTCGCGTGTCGTTGCATCCAAAAGGTCATGTAGGTCAAAACAACCGCGGCGAGAACGTACGTTGCGGTCTCGAAATATGTCTGAACGTTGGATCCCTCGTACTGCTTAATAAGAAAGAACGCCGCGACACCTCCGCCAAGCACGAGGACCAGTGCAGCAGCCACGCCCCAATAGACGTCACGAAAATGTTGACGTTGACCGATTCGCTGCAGATACGAGAGAAGAATCGCGATGATCATCGAGGCTTCAATGCCTTCTCGAAGAAAAATAACGAACGTCGGTATCACTTCATTACCGTTCCACGGAAGCGAATTCCCTCATTTCACTTAGGCTAACCGAAGTCTCTTCAGGTATCAAGTTTTCTCCCAACTGGCGTTCGTGAGTGGTGTTCGGGTTGGTCTGCCGTTGGCGAATCCGCACATCCAGCTCCGGGAGGTTCACTCAACCGTTAACAAGACACACCGTGCCTTGTCCCCGCAGCGTGCAGTTGCTGGCACCGTCAGCAGATGCGTCAACAGTTCACCACGACTGATTACCCAGCGCGATGTAGATCGAACTCGCAGAGCCTCACCACACTGCACCAATTGTCATCAGGCCGATCGTGGAACGCTCGGTAAAAATGATGACATGAGAAACGCCTCCACTCACCCGTTGTGGGGTGAGTGGAGGCGCAGTTAGAGGATCAGGACTTCAAGCCTCATCGCCCTCGGCGAGGACTCCGTAGAGAACTCGACGGGTCTCAACCAGAATCGCCGTGGCCTTCGAGACCTGGGTCTCCGAGCCGGCCACCAGTACCTGACGAGCAGCCATGACCACCTGGCGGGCTGTACCCATGAGTTCGCGGGCGGGGCCGTTAGCTCCGGCGAATGCACTCTCCCACGGCTTTCCCAACTGCTCGCGCTCTTCAGCGACCAGTGTCTTGCCGGCTTCCGTGAGCTCGTAGGTTCGACCGGTTCCGGTTGCACTGACCACGACCAGTCCCTCGTCCTCAAGTTGCTGGAGTACTGGGTAGATCGAGCCTGGGCTCGGACGCCACGAATCATCCGAGCGTTCCGTCAACTCCTGTATGAGTTGGTAGCCATTGCGGGGCTGCTCCTCAAGTAAGACCAGCACGGCCGCACGCACGTCGCCGCGGCGCTGGCGACGTACCTCGCGACGTAGCGGGCCGCCCCTGAAGTGTCCTCCAGGCCCCCCGTGGTCGTGGCCCGAACCGTCGCGGCGTCGGCGACCCATTGAACGATCTGGCCGTTCTCCACGTTCATTGTTGATGTTTTCGTTGAACATTATGTCCCTCCAAAGATATGTATTGGTAATTACTACGTACTATAACGATATATCGTTAGTGTTCACCTGTCAAGAGGTTTTCTCAACATTCACTATGAGATGCAGATTGGGCGGCAACACCGTCGCCATCAACGGGTCGAGGGGGCGATCTACTTGGCAGCTTGGGCTAGAGCCTCCATATAGATTGTCGCCAACCGATCCCAGGCAACGTTTGCGGGTCCGTCTACGTCTTGACGACTGAGGTCGCTGTCAAACCAATCCACGGTCTCACGAATACCGTCGGCGAATGGCACGACGGCAGTGAACGCCGGCGCCAGACCCCGTAGTTTCGAATTGTCGAACACCGTCGAGTGCGCCTTATCGCCCCATAAGTTACCCAACTGCTCGGGATCAGCAGCGATGAATCCATCGGAAGGAACATGCAGCAGATCAGGCTCAACGCCTGCGGCCTCGCCTACCAAACGATAGATCTGATTCCACGTCAGCGCTTCGTCAGACGTGATGTGGAAGTCTTCGCCGATCGCCTCTGACCTACCAAGCAGTGGCATAAGCCCGCGCGCGAAATCGCTGTTGTGGGTGATGGTCCAAATACTGGTCCCGTCGCCCGGCACCAGTATCTTGGCACCCCGACGCATTCTGTCGATGATGGTGAAGGGCTTGGCCCAACTCCCAATGCACACTGGTATCTGTGAGAGTCCGTAGGTCAACGATGGCCGAATAATCGTCATCGGAAATCCAGTCGCGTGGTGAGCCCGGACCAAGAACTCTTCGCAGGCAATCTTGTCGCTGGAATACTGCCAGAACGGGTTCTTCAGAGGCGTCGACTCGGTGATGAGCCAGTGCGCTGGTGGTTTCTCATAGGCCGAAGCCGAACTGATGAAGACGTACTGGCCCACGTCTGAGTAGAGACGAACGTCCAACTCAACTTGAGATGGACGGTAGGCGGTCCATTGAATCACTACGTCAAAATGGCGGTTGCCCAGTGCCTCACGGACTTGCAACTCGTTCGAGGCATCGGCGATGAAAGTACGTTCCTCACTCACTTGGCTCGGCAATCTCGAAAGACCTCGGTTGAGTGTCGAAACCTCGTGGCCCGCTTCCAGGGCAGCCGTGACGCAAGCGCTGCTGATTATCCCGGTACCGCCAATGAATAAAATCTTCATGAAACTACTCCTACGTCAGTGACTTCAAATTCAGAGAAGCGACACTCGTCGAAGACTCAAGAACTAAGAAGTGGAACGGAAAATCTCCAAAGGTCGGGATGTCAATCGCCTCTAAGTCAAGACTACGAGGAGACGGGCCGCCGCGTCTCCGTGGCCACTTGAAGCCGACTTCCGTTGGTCACTAGGTGCCCGGATAAAGGCCTGGGCGGTCACCGAGGTCCAGGTCGGGTCCTCGTGGTTCGCTGATTTGCCTCGACGTGTCAAAGAGCGGCGCGCGAAAATGTGAAACGATCACGATAAGACGCTGCGGACCTCCAAACTCCAGAGGCCACAAAGTCCTGTTCGACCATTGGTCACCGAGACCTTCAACAACTCCGCAATTATTGCTTGCTGACTTCCACGGCAGCGGGCATTGACTTTGCGATGGTGGAGACGCCCATCGCACCTAATGCCCAGTACGCAAGCGCGCAGAAGATGATAACTGGCGCGGTCGCGGTCAAGTAGGTGAAGACGTGTTCGCCAGAGTTGAAATGTAGCCACGTCACGGATGATGTCCAACCGCCGAGGAAGAGCCAAAGGAGAACTCCCACTCCCCACACTCCAAAGGCCACAGGATTGAAGCCTCTCTTGAACCAGAAGGGGCCACCCGCGCCCCGGTACAGGCCGACCAAATCAACACGTTGTCGGCGCAACAAGAAGTAGTCACCAAGAGCAACGCCCCAATAGGGCGCGATCAGCGCACCGACCACCGTCAAGATCGTGTTGAAATTGTTCTGGAGGGTCCCCTCATAGATGAAGAAAATGGATGGGAGCGCCACGAGTCCGACTACCCAGTGATAGTTCGCCTTCGGGAACGCCGTCTTGATTCCCATTGTCGAGCAGTAGAGCAGCATGGCGTTGTTGATCAGGGTTGAAAGAATGATGATGCCGAGTGCCGGTACGCCGAGACCTGACTTGGCCGCCCAGACCGACGGATCACCAGATCCCGTTGTCAGCGTCGCGATCCCGCCGACGACTGCGAAGAGAATGGCGATGAAGCTGAGACCGAGCCACGCACCCCAGAAAGCTCCCTTCTCGGATTTCGCGAATCTGTTCCAGGCCCCCATGTAAGGAAACCACGAGACCGCGTAGGCAATATTCGCCTCAATCGCGTACTGCCAACTGACCGAGTGGTTGGGCTTTATCGCTGCAATGTAGTGCCACCCGAAGTGCGACAACTGCTTCCAAAGAAGCAGCAACGCGAAGAGGATGAGGAGCGGAACGGTGAATTTCACCAGCGTGAAGACCGTCTTGGGCGAGATGTAGAGCATCGCCACCGGAAGCACGATGCCACAGCCCAGGGCGAAGATTGTGTACCAGTGAAAGTTGGAGAAGTGGTAGGCGTGCATCACCGTGGCGCCAGAGTTCCCCGCAATCGAGGACAGGATTCCGACCCAGCCAAAATTGATCACGACGAGCATGAAGATGCCGACGTAGGCGCCGTAAGTACCGAACGTTGAGCGCATGCCCACGTATTCATCGACACCGTATCTGGCCGAGCGAAGTCCAGACATCGATGGGAAGAGGTTCCCGATGAGGCCACCGGCAAAGGTGACCACGATCATTCCGACCGCTCCCAGCGCCGCCGCGTAGTACCCACCCAGTACAAAGGTGGTCAACAGAATATTGCCGCCGCACCACAGCCAAAACATGAGGCCCGTGCCGGCGTAACGATCGATTCCCGGTATCGGAAGGAGTCCTTCACCGTAATCACTCGAACTCGGAAATATCTCGCTCGGGCTCGCACCCGTCACGTCATCGATGGCCATGATCTTTTCCCCCCCGGGTTTAATTAGTGAAGCATCCACCAAGCGGTGGTACCAAATACAACCAGCAGACTGAAGGCGACTGTTCCGAGCACCGTCGCGAGCTTTACCTCGCCGCCGGGCTCCACCTTCCCCACGAACTGGAGAATCACGGCCTGGTCGACGAGGTCGCTCCGGCCCGTTGAGATGACTTCATTTGCGCCGCTCTGTGACATCATCGCCCCCCTCTGAGCAAGATCACGGTGTTCATTTTCGTTGATCAACGTCTCTGATTATCTCAGCAATCTTTTACTATACCATAGTTAACTTTAGTAGCGGAATAGATGAAAATTCTTCCACAATCGCCTCGGCTCTCGCCCACAACGGAATGTAGGTAACGCTTCAGGGTCGAATCGCCTCGACCCGACCTTCGATGAACAGTTCAACCAACAAACGACGTCGGGTCGAGTTCAGTAATGCGACGCACTAATCGAGATGGATTCTTCCCCTGATCCTCGGATGATTCCTTGCTTCGCATGGCAGCGCGAACGACGTGACCCCCGAGCGTGCGAAACGGCTCAGGTGGCAGCGCGGTCTGAGGAGTGCGGATCATGGGACTTGTTCCCCACTCGTCGTCTCGACCTAACGCCCTCGAAGCCAGGATCTGTCCTCCTACGTACGAGGGTCCAACGCCATTCCCCGAAAAACCGACGCCGTAATGGACCCGCTCGCTCCCGCCGAGCGTGCCGAAGAACGGGAGCGAGTCCGAGGAGTAGTCCACCGCACCCGACCACGTATTAGTTATCGCCACATCGCTGAGGGTCGGGTAGGTCCGGCGGAACTGATCTATCACCTGAGGTCCTCGCAAGGGAGTCGCCCAAAGCGAACGATTCATGTGAGCCCGGAATCCGAGCCGACCTCCGCCCTTGCCGAAGACCACTCGACCATCATTGGTTGGTCGGTAGTAGTGCACCATGCGCCGTGAGTCCGAGATCGCCAGTCCGGGAGTCCACCCGACCGAGGCAAGCCGTTCCGGAACTGCATCGGTGGCGATGACGTCGCTTCCCAGTACCAGAAGATGCCGGCGGATCTCCTTGTAGCGCGCAAGCCATGCGTTGGTCGTCAACACCAATTGATCTGCGCTGACCATTCCGCCGGGCACGCTGACTTTCACCCCTTGAGAGCTCACGTTGAAATCAAGCATCGGGGTCTTTTCCCAGATCCGTACCCCCGCCGCGATTGCCGCAGAACGCAGACCCCTTACCAGTGCCGCCGGCTGGACCGTGGCAACTCCCGCCTCAAAAACGCCCCCCAGGTGACGCTCACTTCCACCCATCTCGAGCACTTCTCTTTGCGAGAGTTCTCGAAAGGGCGTTGCGCCGACCGAAGCGAGATCTTTGATGGTGTCGTTCCAACTCCCTAACTGGCTCGAGTTCGTTGCGGTCCAGAGCCAGCCCGCAGGAACGAAATCGGCGTCAATATGGTTATTGTCGCAGAATCTTCCAATCTCGGCGACGGCCTTTTCCGACGCCATCGCCAGTCTGAGCGCATCGTCAGTACTCATCATCTTTTTCAGAGTGGCAAACTTCGGCCACCAGGTCATAGCGAATCCACCGTTCGCCCCACTGGCTCCAGCGCCGCAAATATCGGACTCCAAAACGCCGACGCGAACCGTCGGCTCGAGTTCGGCAATTCTGATTGCGGTCCACAGTCCAGTGAACCCTCCGCCGACGATGCAAACGTCCACATTCTCATCACCCTGAAGGGGCGGCCGATCATCGCCTCCTTCGCGCTCGAGGACCTGCTGCATCCAGAGGGGGCGCGCCGCGCTCGACTCGTATTTCGCATTGCTCGCCATGGCTAGTCCCTACCTTCAGATACGTTCGACGTCATCGGCATAGCCCCAACTAGGAGATGTCGATGACAATGGTCTTGGTCTCGGTGAAAGCACCGAGGGCCCACGAGGAGAGTTCGCGACCGAGCCCGCTCGATTTTGCTCCTCCGAACGGTGCCAACTGATCCCAGTAGTTCGTCGTCTCATTAATCAGCACAGTCCCGTGCTCGAGTCCATCAATGAACCGCCACGCATCACGAAGATTGTTGGTGAACGCGGCGGCGTTCAAGCCGAACTCCGTAGAGTTGGCAATCTGAAGGGCTTCATCGATGTCGCCGTATTTGATGATTGGAGCGACTGGACCGAAGGTCTCTTCTCGAGCAATCAGCATGTCCTCGGTAACGTTCACCAGAATCGTGGGCGGGAACAATCGTCCAGTAAGTTCGCCGGCCTGGATGACATCCGCGCCCTTCGAGCGTGCGTCGTCAACGTGCGACACAACCTGCTTCAAGACGTTGTCGTTGCAGAGCGGGCCCATGTCGGTCGCCTCATCCAATGGATCGCCAGTCTTCAGTTGCTTGGTCCGTTCGACCAGCTTCGCCACAAAAAGATCGTGAATATCTTCATGCACCAACACCCGCTCGGCAGCGGTGCACACCTGACCGGCCATGTAGAAACATCCAGTAATGGTGGCCTCCACGGCTCGATCGAGGTCGGCGTCGTGGTGAACGATAATTGGTCCGTTCCCGCCAAGCTCGAGCAGCGTCCGCTTGAGACCCGCTCCAGCGGCGGCGGCAATCTTGCGCCCCACCCGAGTGCTTCCCGTAAAGAACAGGCCGCGTACGTCGGGGCTCTCCACCAGGGCCTCGCCGGCATCACCGTAGCCCGGCACATAGTTGAAGACCCCCGCCGGGAATCCTGCGTCCTGAAATACCTGCGCGTAGCGCCGGGTGCTGCCGGGACAGTATTCCGAGGGCTTCCAGACCACGGTATTGCCCGCGATCAGAGCGTACGTAATGGCAATGGCCGGGATATCTACTGGGAAGTTGAACGGCGAGATCACCCCAACGACACCCAGTGGATACTGCTGGACGAACATCCGCTTGCTGTTGGAGCGAGTCTCGGAGTTGGGCATCGTCATGCCACGAAAACGGAGCATGTCCTCAGCCGCACGCCGGAAATGCCCCCAGCCGTATTGCAACATCTCTTCTCGTGACTCGCGGATAGTCTTGCCCATCTCTGCGCTGATCGACTGGGCGATCTCCTCGTTCGCCGCCTTGCAGAGTTCGTACGCCGCGTACATGAGATCGACCTTGTCGAGCAACGGTGTGGCCGCCCAACCGACCTGGGCACTGCGAGCTGCGCTTATCGCCCTCTCAACATCACCCGCCTGGCAGACCGAGAAAGTCCCCAGTCTCGAGCCGTCGTAGGCCGACCGATACTCCGCAGTTCCACCCGTTCCATTTTCCCATTGGCCGTTAATGTACGCCTGAATCAACTCTGACATCAGAACACTCCCCCTTATTAAATCCGACTATTGCTGCTTGAGCCCTAACGATCTACGTCAGCCCCGCTCATTACATCTGCCAGCGTTCATCGCCCTTTACTGTTGGCACCTCTTGCGCACGGTCAAAAACTTGGCGGCGTCTGAGCGAACAACAACTTCGCCAGCTTTCCGCTGGTCTCCTTGGCAAGATGCGGCGTTGAACTCCTGAAGGTGATCGAATCCCACGTCTCAAGTTGAAACACCTCATCAGCCAGATGAAATTCAATCGTCCCGTCCAGTACCAAGAGCAACTCCTCTGAGTCACCGTGCACATAGAGCTCGTCGCCCGTCGTACCGTGAGGGTTCAACTCGGTGATAAAGACCTCGAGATTTCGGTCCAGCGCCGGCGTCAAAAGGTATTTCGTACCCATGTCGCCAAAGGAGAGGACGGGCCGGTCACGCCAAGAGAGCACGACATTGGTTCGATTAGTTGACTCGTCAAAGAGGTCACGCATCTCCACGCCAAGCACTCCGGCCACCGAGCGAAGGGTGGCGATACTGGCATTTCCGACACCACGTTCGATCTGGCTCAGAAAGCCTTCGCTGATGCCAGCTGATGTCGCCACTTTGGATAACGTGAGTTTGCGGGCAAGGCGAATACGTCGTAAACGCTGGCCAACATCAAACTCGTTGGAGTCGCCCGATGCCGATTCTGGAACTGCTTTGTCTTGAGGCACCACACCACCCTTGGCTCTGACCACTGTCAGGACTATATAAACTCCTGAGTCATTAGTCAAGCCATCTTAACTGTACAATGTGCGTGATCAGAGGGTTCACTGATTGATCACGCACCCAGGCATCGCTCTCGACTGGTCGGGCTGCAGCGCTCGGTAGCGCTGACCTTGGCCGAATCACCATGAAACTCAGCGTGCCACCTCGCCACGTCGAAAGGCGGTGACAACGGCAACCGCAGTGGGTAGTTACGCCCAAGACCTAGACCCGTCGAGCCAGATAAGGACTCGATCAGCTGCGCAGCACCACGTTGACGGGGTCGTCGCCGCGCAGCATCCGGTCAATCTGCTCGCCCAGAAGGCGAGCCATGCGCGGCAGCATCGCCGTCGTCACGCCGCCGACGTGCGGCGAGATGAGCACGTTGGGCAGGGCGAAGAACGGATGCCCGTCCGGGAGCGGCTCAGGGTCCGTCACATCGAGCGCGAGTCGCAGGCGCCCGGTACGCGCGTGTGAGAGCAGCGCGTCGGTGTCGGCCACCAGACCGCGCGCAATATTCACCAACAGGCTGTCATCGCGCATGTGAGAGAGAAACGAATCATCGATGAGATGCCTTGTCGCCTCGGTGAGCGGCACAACGACCACCACGATGTCAGCCTGGGCCAGCAGCGTGGGTAACGATTCGACGCCGTGAATCACTCCACGTTCGTCCGAGCGTGCGGTGCGTGCGACGCGCACGACCGTGGTCTCGAACGGAAGCAGGCGAGTCTCGATCGCCCTTCCCACGCCGCCGTAGCCGACCAGAAGCACGGTGCGGTCGGCCAGGCTCGGATGAGGCGCGGGTGCCCACTTACCTTCGCTGGCGGCGCGCACGAAATCCGGAATGCCACGCTGCGATGCCAGGATCAACGCCAGGGCGAGCTCGGAGGTAGATGCCTCGTGAACGCCTGCGGCGTTCGCGTAGACCATGCCGGGACGTAGCACCTGCTCGATCCCGTCGTAGCCAAGGGACTGGCCCTGCACGAGCCGCGTCTTCACGTTCTCGAGTTGAGCGAGCGCCTTCACCGCGACCATGTACGGCGCCACCACGATGTCGATCGTGTCGAGCGGCGCCGGACCTGTCATATCCCATTCAACGAACTTGACTCCTTCGGGCGCCCCCTGAAGAGCATCGCGCAACCGGGGTCCAGGAACGCTGACGACCAGCGGTGCAGAGGTCACGACTCGAGCCTATCGACCGCGCTCGCGCCGAGTAGCGGAGACCATAGGTGCGCCGCGGCTCTCATTTCGATCATTCCTCCGATCTAAGAAATCTCACGCCTACCCCGATTGTGAAGCGCCGCGCATCGCCTTCGAGAAGACTGTGTCGCGCGTTGGCGAGGCGAGTCCCGAAGGCCAGAGCAACTCAGTTCTTGCGTAACGAGCGCCCCTGGGACTGCATCATGCACAGTTGCACGTAGCGGGCGATGTCGCTAGGCGAAACGAAGCCCACGAAGCGGCCCGCATCATCCATCACGAACGCCCTGCCGTCCGGCGACGCTTGCATGCGCTGGAGAAGGTCAGGTATGGGCTCACTCGGCGCCCCTGTTGGAACCTCAGCCAGCGGACACGCGATGTCGATCAGTCGGGTTGTCTGGCGCAGGTTCGCTGCCACGTGGCGGATCCTGGCCATGGTGGCGAGGCCCACCAGTTTCCCGTCGGGGCCAATCAGCGGGTACGAGTTGAACCGGTAGCGGTGCATCTGATTATCAACCAGGTCCGCGACCGAGGTCGTCGAGTCGAACGTGACCGGGTCACGGGTCATGATGTCGCGAACGTGCACGTTGGCCAATGAACTTCGCATGACGACGGAGTTCTCCTCCGCGCGTGCGGCCGTCAGGAGGAACCAGCCCAGGAAGACGAACCAGAGGCCGATCAGTCCGACCTCCAGAAACTCCAGGACCCCGAGGGCTACCAGCACGTAACCGAATGCTTGGCCGGCGTGCGCTGCCGAGGTGGCGGCGCGAACGCGGTCGCCGCTGCGTTGCCACAGAATTGCGCGGAGTACCCGCCCGCCGTCCAGCGGTGCGGCAGGTATCAGATTGAATCCTCCAAGCAGGAGGTTCATCCACGCCAGCCACCCGAGCGCGGGGACCAGCACCCCTCCGGTGCCCGACTGATGGAGGAGAAACTCTAAGGCACCGTACACACCGGCGAGTACGAAACTGGTGACGGGCCCGATTACGGCGATGCGAAAGTCCGCGCCCGGTGAAAGAGCATCACCTTCGAGTTCAGATACCCCGCCGAAGAGCCAGAAAGTAATTCGCCGGACTCCGATACCGTTGTGTTTGGCGACGACGGCGTGCGACACCTCATGAGCCAGAAGAGAAACGAAGAACAGGATGGTCGTCGCTATTCCGACTACCCAGTACGTCGCCACGGCGTCATGGGGATGGTACGCGGGAAGCACCAGGTCGGCCAGCTCCCATGCTACGAGCACGAAGATTACAAGGATGCTCCAGTTGATGCCGACCGGAATGCCGGCAATCTTTCCGAGTCGAATGTCTTGGTCCATCTTCATTCCACCTCTGCGATGCCCTTACTGGCGACTCCGTGTCGGGTGAGAGCGCAGTACCAGCATTGAACAGTTGGCTTCAGCCGCGATAGGGCCGAAGGGCTCAAACTGGGAGATTCGCGGCGTCACCAACCCACGCCCTTTCGTCAATGGATTGTGCAGGTTGATCGAGATCGACCAGACGCTTCGAAGCAGCTCCCCGGGCGTCGGGATCGAACCTCGAAGTTCCACTGGTGGGCAGGGCGCCCCGCTGGCCGAACAGGACTATGGACTCTAGCCACCGGGTCACCCGTGGAGCCAGAGTCTTGAGTGAATGCGAAGACTGATCGTGTCGCCACACGTTCTCATCGATCAAGTGGTGCGTAGAAGCCATCCCGATTGAATAAGGAACCTGTCGCCGGTAACGATCATGAGATTGGAGAAATGATGACCGCAACCGAAGCAACCGCCGCCACCGCAGAGCCCCTTTCCTCACCTCGGGCGTACGTCGGCGAAAGTGAAGGTGCGTTGAGGGAGATTTATGAGCGCCGCGCCGTTCGGGCCTACACCGACCAGTCAGTGACCCGTGAAAACGTCGAACTGCTGCTCGACGCTGCTGTCCACGCTCCCAGCGCCGTGAACTCACAACCCTGGGCCTTTGTCGTCCTGCAGGACCGAGAACTTCTCGCCCGTTACGCCGAGAGCGGCACAGAATTACTGCGCATTGATCCCCCGGGTATCGAGGTCGTCCAGAGCGGTCTACCCGACCTCGATCGACTCCGCCAAATGGCCTCGGGCGCGGATTTCAAGCTATTCCATGGCGCTCCAACGTTGATTGTCATCTACGCCAGACGTATTGAAGGCCTGCCGGACTGCTTCCTCGCCGCACAGTCGCTCGGGCTCGGAACCTGCCCCATCGGCATGGCGATTCCACTGTTCAATAGAGCGGAGGTGAAAGCCGAACTGACGATACCGCCCGATTGGTCAGCTGCGCTACCGATCGTCGTCGGATGGCCCGCCGGCGAAACCGCACCCAGCCACAGGCATCCGGCCCTGATCGCGGCGTGGCGATGAAACCATCGACCCAACCCGGGACAGGTCGCAAGAAAGGGATCGCCGGTTTGAGAAGTTCGTCGACGATGGAGGAATTCCCGCTCTCTAACGTCTATCAGTTCCTCGAACCAGGGCCAGTGGTTCTCCTGAGCACCGCACGAGGGGAAAAGTCCAACGTCATGACGATGTCGTGGCACATGATGGTGGAGTTCGAACCACCCCTGGTCGCTTGCGTGGTGAGCAGCGCGGACTACAGTTTTTCGGCGTTGCTGGCCGAAAAAGAGTGCGTGATCGCCATTCCCACCGAGGATCTGGCGCCCATCGTGGTGAAGGTGGGCAACACCTCGGGCCGCACTACCGATAAGTTCAAGAAATTTGGATTGACGCCGCTGCCTGCGCAGCAGGTTGCAGCACCTCTCATCGCCGAGTGCTTCGCCAACTTTGAATGCAAGGTGGTAGATACAAGCATGGTGGATAAGTACGATATCTTTCTCCTCGAAGTCGTCAAGGCGTGGGTTCAGCCCAGCAAAAAACAGCCAAAAACCATTCACCACCATGGATATGGGAACTTTGTAGTGGATGGCAAGACCATTGTGCTGAAGTCGAAGATGCCCTAGGGCTGCGTCGAATCGGTCGCCATAGCTCGACCCTTGATACCGCAATCGAGACCCGCACGGCCAATTCAATCCCTCGTCACCGGCCGTAAGTCATCAATACCGGCAAGTTTCCTGCTTACAGGTCAAGATCTGAACGAGAGAAGCAACTCGAATCTTGACCCACCAAAGGACCTTCGCCTCTATGAAGAGTTGGCACAAATTGTTAAGTTGACGCGATGGATGGGGGCGACGTTACAGATTCGGATGTTGAAAAGCGACGACCGATCTTCATCCAGGACTTCGTTGATGTAGAGCGCTCATTTGAGTCTTTACGGGCACGCTTCAGCGGTGATAGTGAGTGGCTTGCGCCAATAGCGAGCGCGGCTACACAGGACGGAGAGACCCTTCGAATGCGGATTGGGCCGTCGTGGGCAGGAGGGCTCGTGACCCGCGAAGTCCAGGTGACGCTCGGACTGCCCCATGAGCGCGTCGACTCACTGTTCAGATCTCTGTCCTGGGGGGCGAGCGGGCTGCAATCGCTCTTCCCCCTGCTCGAAGGCGACATCGAACTGGCCCCTATCGGAGTTGATTGGTGTCGCGTCTCTCTCGCCGTTATCTATACACCCCCTCTCGGCGAGTTCGGAGCCCGCGTTGACCGAGCACTTCTGCACCGGGTTGCCGCGTCGACGGTGCGCTCCTTCGTCTCTCGGGTGGCTACGAATCTACAATCCGACGGATACGAGCCAAAACCTTAGACAGTGCAGAGTTCTGGCCGAGACGCACTGCACCGCGTGCGCCGCGCATGGAACGTGTTCTACCGGCTCGAAGACTGGTCTCGGAGGTCCAGCCTTGTCCGAGCGGCTCGTTGCCAAGACTTCCGATGAAAAATCCCACGCCTGATCCCCTTCCAAACGGGCCGTGATAAAACCGACCTCGCCATCGCGAGGTGCCGCGATCGAGGCCGAGCGGTCTTTTAGATACCCAATCGGCTGACTCTGAAACTTGGCTGAACCATGTCTCGCCAGTGGCCCTGCACGGGAAATGACGACGCGATGTTGGTGCACGTTGGGGAACCTCCTTTTCGAGCCTTGAAGTAACTTCCCTAGGCAGTTGGCGACCTTCCACAGAACGGACACTTGCTGGTTCAACTGGTTGCTGAGGCGACACTGAAGGGTGAAATCTCGCCTAGTGATTGAGTGATTCACGTGCTTCGCGGATGGCGTAATAGAGGAGTACATAGCCTGCAACAGGATCGGCCCACCACCAACCAACGAGTGCGTTCAGGATGAGGCCGGTGAGCACTGCTGTAGCCAGGATTCCGTCGATCATCGTGATCCGGCCTTCGCTCTTCAACACCGGATTGTTCAAGGCAGTTCCCGTCTTCGACTTGCCTCTCGCGAGGGCGAACATGACAAGGGCGGTGAGAGCCGTCCACGTAATGCCGAGGGCACTGTGGTGGGGACGAAAGCCAATTACGAGCACCAACGTGCTCTGAACCGCCAGATAGACAGATAAGACTACGAAGGCCGACCCAATCATTCGAAGGGCCCTACGCCGTCGAGTCCGTTCAACGTCAGCGAGCTCCCAGAGCACGACAGTGGACGCGCCAATCTCGATAACGCTGTCCAATCCGAACCCGGCCAAAGCGACCGATTGCGCCTTGATTGCCGCGACTGCGAGGACGACCACGCCGACCGCGTTCCAGCAAAGAGTCATTAGTTCGAGTTGGCGACCACGACTATGTAGACGTTGACGCGCGTTCTCTTCGCTTTCGTCGCTCACCAGTAAAAATTAGCGTCCTCGGCAGTGATCGCGATGTGAAATCATGGCCATCTTTGTGGACCAAGGTGTAACTTCAGCTGGAACCAACTGCTCTCGTCCTTTGAGTCCCATTAGGTGGTTGACGTCGGCCGGCTGTCGTGGTCATGAACTCGCACCAAGCTCACCATCAACAGCCAATGCAAAATCCTGCACCTCATCCCATCACTAATCCAACCGTGAGAAGAATATTGGCGTTGCCGACCTGACCCACGTCATCGGAGCAGACTGACCGTCCGCATCCATTGTCTGGTCAAGGTACTGTGATCGAGATCGAGGCGGCCGGCGAATGCCGCGACGGGACACGAGACGTAGTGAACCCACCATGGCCAACTCCGTACGCAGGGTGAGGTCATCAACTGGCTGATCATGGTGGTCGCGGTCTTTCTGCCGCTCACCTTCGCCACGGGCTACTTCGAAATGAACTTCCGGTTGATCACGCAGTTCCACGGTGGCGTGTCAATGGCTATGTGGGCCGTCGTGCTCCCTTCCCGGCTCGGCGCCGGCACAGTGCCGCTGCCCTTTCTCATTCGCCGCGATGGCAACCATCTGATTCCTCCCCGGAATCGTCGAGTTGTCACTGACGCGAACTCCACCGAGACCCCAGACCGCGGTCATAGCGCCGAAGCCCGTGGACTCACGTCCCGAAGTTCCAGCCACTGCCGCTCTCGTAACGGTGGATGATGTTCTTGGCCATGAGAATCTTGTGCACCTCATCAGGTCCGTCGGCGAGTCGCAGCACCCGCGCGGTGAGGTACATCTGGGCGAGGGGAAGGTCGCTACTCACGCCGGCGCCGCCCCACACCTGTATGGCCCGATCGACTACTCGATGGAACGCGGCCGGCACGAACACCTTGATGGCCGAGATGGCCGTGCGGGCGTCGGGATCGCCATTGGCCACCTTCTCCGCGGCGTTGATGGTCATCAGTCGAGCGGACTGCAGATCCATGTAACTCTCGGCGATGAATCCCTGGATGAACTGCTTGTCCTTCAGTAGACCGCCGTGGACCTCTCGAACGAGGGTCCGCTCGACCATCAGGTCGAAAGCGCGCCACATCTGGCCTATCGAGTTCATGCAGTGATAGACCCTGCCGGCGCCGAGTCGGTCCTGAGCGGCCTGATGGCCCTGTCCCACCAAGCCCAGCGTGTTCTCAATCGGGACGCGCACGTTCTCGTACCTGATCTCGCAGTGGTCGGAGGTCGCGTGTCCAAAGATACCGATACCCCGCACGATGTTCACCCCGGCCGTGTCGCTGGGGACGATGATCTGGGTCATCCGACCCGGAGTCCCGAACTCTCCCGTTGTGTCGTTGGCCCGACACATGACAATGAAGAAATTAGCGTTGATGCCGTTGGAGGTGAACCACTTATGCCCGTTGATGATCCAGTGATCGCCGTCACGGACCGCCTCGGTCTCGATAGAGCGAGGATCAGATCCGGCGTGGTCGGGTTCGGTCATGGAGAAGCCGGACTCCATCTCGCCGGCGATTAGGGGAAGGAGCCATCGGCGCTTCTGCTCTTCAGTGCCGTACTTCACGAGAATGCTCGCGTTTCCGGAATTGGGTGCCGCGATGCCGAAGAGTGTTGCCGCGCCAACCGCGTAGGCGAGGATCTCGTACATATAGGCGAGCGACAGAAAGTCAAGACCAGCGCCTCCGTACTCTTTGGGCAGATGAGGTGCCCATAACCCGGCCTGGAAGACCTTCGCCTTGATCTCCTCGCGCAACTCGATGCTCGCGCGCCGACTGGCTTCGCGCTCGTCCCCGTCAAGGCTCGCACCACGGCGCGATCGCCACAACACCTCCTCATTGGGCAACACCTCGGCATT
Source organism: Acidimicrobiaceae bacterium (assembly GCA_003141095.1). Taxonomy (GTDB): domain Bacteria; phylum Actinomycetota; class Acidimicrobiia; order Acidimicrobiales; family RAAP-2; genus RAAP-2. The sequence goes on from PLKM01000039.1 coordinate 140,712, forward strand.
GATCAAGTCGGCCGTGCGCCGGCGCAGGTCGTTGATCTCGGGATTCAGGCCCGGTATCGGCGTCACGTTGATGGCCATTGAAATCTCCTTGTCGGTGTCATGTTGTCTCCCCTGATTATGCCCCAGCGACAATCCCTGCCCGGTGCCACGATGGACGGCGCTTGGCGACAGGCAACTCTCATGGGACGTGCGGGTAACCCTGGCGACGACGAGACTGCCTGGAGTGAGGGGCCGCAAGGGCGCGTCACCGAGGCCCCAAGCGAACAAGTCGCCGTCGTGCCAGCTCCCAGGAGGACGACGCAGGGCTGAAAGGTCTGGGCATGGCCACTCAAAGAGTCGGAGATTTCCGAGCCGCTCGTATCTGTCATGCTCTACCTGATGCCATCTGGCACGAAGATTATGAGACCCAGGTTGGTCCGAGAAGCGTGTGACGGCCTAGAGGGACCTTCGACACTGGCGATTTCCAGAATTACGTTCCATAATCGCAGAGGTGGGTGATTGCCTACAACGTCCAACAGTGAGGGATGGTGATGTCCGACTTCGACAATCGTCAAACAGGCACCGAGTACGGTGGTCATCCAACCGACGACACGCCGGTGGAGCGCAACTATCCCGCCGAGTTGGAGTGTGACGTACTCACGAGAACGGGTGCGACGCTCCATATGCGTCCAATCCGCGCCGAAGACGCCGAGCCGCTCGTACACTTTCACCTCAACCTCTCGTCCGGGTCGATCTATCGGCGGTACTTCTCGTTCCACCCCGAGCTCTCCGAGAAAGAAGTTGAACACCTGACCGAGGTTGACTACGTGGACCGGTTGGCGTTCATCGTTGAAGACGGCGATCAATTGGTCGCGGTGGGGCGTTACGACCGCATCCCTCATACGACCGAAGCGGAGGTCGCCTTCCTGGTGGCCGATCAGTACCAGCACCATGGTCTCGGGCTGCTCTTGTTGAAGCATCTCGCCGACGCGGCTTACCCCCTCGGGATTACCACGTTCATCGCCGAGACCCAAGCCGACAACCGAAGTATGTTGGGCGTCTTCAATGATTCCGGGTTTCCGGTCACGTCGTCCATAGAAGATGAAGTCGTGACACTTACTTTTCCGATTGAGCCGACCGTGGCGAGCCGAGCCCGTTACGCCGGACGGCGAACACCCACGCATACCCAGAAGAAAGACAAAGGAAGTCACTCGTAATGCTGATCATGAATGGTCGCTACGAGGACGCTGGTCACGAAGAATCAGGGCACCCCGAGCGGCCGGATCGAATCACCGCAGCCATGGCGGGCGTCGATGACCTGCATCTGGGCGACGACCTCAAGGTTGTCCCCGCGTACGCCGCGACTCGGGCGGAATTGGCTCGTGTTCACGAGGGCACCTACCTCGACGAGTTAGGTGCGTTCTGCTACGCCGGCGGAGGCGACCTCGACGAGGACACCTACGCGACGTACGACTCGTGGACGATCGCCCAGTACGCCGCGGGAGGGGGTCTCGCCGTCATCAACGAGCTGAAACGCCTGGGCGACGGCGTCGGATTCGTAGCCACTCGCCCACCGGGGCACCACGCGCTGCGTGACCGTGCCATGGGATTCTGTCTCCTCAACAACATTTCAATCGCCGCGGCCTCGCTGATCGAGCAGGGCGAGCGGGTCTTGATCGTCGACTGGGATGTTCACCACGGAAACGGAACCCAAGCAATCTTCTGGGACAAACCGGACGTGATGTACGTCTCGACCCATCAGTCACCCCTCTTTCCTGGCAGTGGCGCCGCCTTCGAGATTGGCGGCATGAGCGCCCTCGGAAAAACCATCAACATTCCGCTTCCCCCCGGCGCCACCGGTGACGTCGTTCGACGGGCGATTGACGAAGTGGCGACCCCCTCGATTGTTGAGTTCGATCCGACCTGGGTGCTCGTGTCGGCGGGATTCGATTCGCACCGCGACGATCCCATGGCTGATCTCTCGCTCACGGGCGGGGACTTCGCCGCTCTGGCTCGCACCGTCGCCGGGTTCGCGCCTGGCCCCGGTCGCATCGCGATGTTCCTCGAGGGAGGTTACGACCTCGCCGCGCTGCGCCACTCGGTCGCATCAACCCTCGGCGCGGTGCTCGCCAGCGCCTACGAGGCCGAATCGCCGAGCTCGGGCGGACCCGGGACTGAAATGGTGCAAAACGCCCAAGCCGAACGGCTCGTAGCATTGCGCATTGCGCAAGAAGCGGCCTCCAAGGGGGACTACTCAACATGAGGACACTTTCAACAATCGCGGTCGGTTTCGACGGATCGCCCAACGCGAAGGCCGCGGTGCGTTGGGCCTTCAACCTGGCCGCTCCTATCGATGCGAAGGTGGTCGTCGTCCACGCCCTGGGCATGCTCGGACGATTCGAGGGCCACGACGCCGCCACGGAGATCGAAGAGTCCGTGCGGCAACTCTCCGACGACTGCGGCCTCGACGCCGCGCGCGTGCATTTTCACGTCGCAAACGGCGACGCCTGCTCGGTGCTTATCCGCATGGCGGACGATCCAATCTCCGCGGACCTGCTCGTCGTGGGCTCTCGCGGCCAGGGAAAACACCCCGGTCTGCTCCTCGGAAGCACGAGCCTCGAGCTCGCCGAACACGCCACGATTCCTCTCGTGATCGTGCCCAGCCTCTGATCAGCGCAAGCGCCAGCGCCGGAGCACGGGGCCAGGGTAACGCGACAATCGACGCTTAGTCTTCGGCGACGTCTCGCCACAGGTCGACGTGGCCCTCGACCGCGTGGAGGTCAATGCGGGCGAGTTCATCAACCGTGAACTCCAGATTTCCCAGCGCGTCCAGGTTCTCGTCCAGCTGCGCGACGCTGCTCGCGCCGATCAACACCGAAGTGACCCGTCGGTCTCGCAGCGCCCATGCGAGCGCCATCTGTGAAAGCGTCTGGCCGCGGTCGCTGGCCATGGCGGCCAGCGTGCGAATATGGGCGAGATTCTCTTCACTCAACATGTCCTGCGAGAGCGAGGTGTGCTGTGCCGCGCGCGAGCCCTCGGGAATCCCCTCCAGGTAACGCCCGGTCAACATGCCTTGCGCGAGAGGCGAGAAGGCAATGCATCCGACTCCCGCTTCCTCCAGCGCGTCAAGAAGACGGTCCTCGATCCAGCGATTGAGCATCGAGTACGAGGGCTGGTGAATGAGCAGGGGCGTGCCGAGGCGGCGCAGGATAGCGACGGCCTCCTTCGTGCGTTGGTCCGAGTACGAGGAGATCCCCACGTAGAGGGCCTTGCCCTGGCGAACCGCGGAGTCGAGTGCCCCGAGGGTCTCTTCGAGCGGCGTGCTCTTATCGAAATGGTGATGGTAGAAAATATCCACGTAGTCGAGGCCCATCCGCTTCAAACTCTGGTCCAGGCTCGCGGTCAGATACTTGCGTGACCCGAGGTCGCCGTAGGGCCCCGGCCACATGTCCCAGCCCGCCTTGGTGGAAATGATCAGTTCGTCACGTAGCGAACTGAAGTCCTCGTGCAAGAGCCGACCGAAGTTGATCTCCGCGCTGCCATAGGGAGGGCCGTAGTTGTTCGCGAGGTCGAAGTGCGTAACGCCGCGGTCGAAGGCCCTGCGCAGAATTGCGCGCTGGTTGTCGATGGGGCGTTCATCGCCGAAGTTGTGCCAGAGGCCGAGCGAAATTGCCGGCAGCAGAAGCCCGCTGTGGCCAATGCGCCGATAGGGCATAGAGTCGTAACGATTGGACGCGGGAACGTATTGGTTCATAATTCCAGAGTACCGGGCTCGCTCTTGGGTGTCGAGCGAGTCGAGACTCAGCCGCCTAGCCAAAAAGTTCTACGCTCTGTGAAGCCTTAGACAGGAGCGACCATGAGCGATTTTCCCTACGCCGGACAGTTCGAGATCCACCGAACGCTTCCCGAGCACGGCACCGACCAGGACTCCATTTTGGAGATCCTCTCGACCATGTCCACCACGGAAAACCGGGTCTGGGAAACCGGACAGTGCTCGGGCACGATGTACTGCGGCGACCACGATCACTACGACTTTCTCAACAAGGCATTCGCGAACTTCTCCTACGTGAACTCGCTGCAGCGCGACATGTGCCCGAGCGCCACCAAGTTCGAAGCCGAGATCATCGCGATGACCTTGGACCTCCTGGGCGCCTCCGCACGCACCAGTACGATTCCCGCCGGTCTGGTGACGAGCGGCGGAAGTGGCTCGATCGCCCACGCCATGCTGGCGTACCGCGAAATGAACAGCGACACCACGGCCCGGCCGAATGTCATCAAGCCCGAAACCGCTCACCCGGCCTTCGACAAGGCCTGCCACCTTTTTGGCATCGAGCTGCGAGTCGCCCCCGTCGACCCGCTCACCACGCAGGTCGATCTCGACTGGGTGAAGGCGAACATTGACACCAACACGGTCGCCCTCGTGGGCTCCGCGGGCAACTACGGCTACGGCACCGTTGATCCCATTGGCGAACTCGGAAAACTCGCCCTCGAACACGAGATTGGCCTGCACGTGGACGGGTGCCTCGGAGGGTTTATTCTGCCCTTCGGCCGCGAGCTCGGCTACGACATCGAGGCCTTCGACTTCTCCGTGCCGGGCGTGACCACAATCTCCGCGGACACCCACAAGTATGGCTACGCGCTCAAGGGAACCAGCGTGCTGTGCTTCGCCGATGAGTCGCTTCGCAACAGCCAGTACTTCTACCGCACCGACTGGTCGGGCGGTAAGTACTGTTCTCCCGGCATGGACGGTTCACGATCCGGTGGGCTCCTCGCGGCCACCTGGGCCGCCATGGTGCACCTGGGCCGGTCGGGATACCGCCGCTACGCCGAGGCGATCTTCTCGACCTCGGCCGCCATGCAAGATGCGGTGCGCAGCCACGACTCGCTGCGCATCATGGGAAGGCCGAGCTTCCTGTTCTCATTCACTTCCGACGAGTACGACATCTACCACGTGAACGATTTTCTGCGCACGAAGGGATGGCGCATGAACGGCCAGCAGTACCCCAACGCGATTCACATGGCGGTCACCCGACCCCAGACCCAACCGGGCACCGTCGAGCGCTTCACGAACGACCTCGCCGAAGCGGTTGACTACGCCAAGGCCCACGCCGACGAGGCGCCGAAGTCCGGCGCCATCTACGGTGGCGTGGCGGGCGGACCTTCCGACGAGGCCGACGCGTTCATCAAGATGTTCATGGCCGCCATGATGGATCAGCAGATGTCGATTCCTCCTCAATGAACAGCGGCAATCTCTGTCTCAGTATCGACCTCGGAACCGGGGGCCCGAAAATCGGTCTCGTGACGCTCGATGGCGAGCTTGTTGCATACGAGCTTCATGAGGTGCCCACCCGATTCAGCGCCAATGGCGAAGCCACACAAGACGCCGAATTGTGGTGGACGCTCATCTGTGAGTCGACGAAGCGCCTGGTGCGCAATCCATCGATCGACGCGAACGAAATCATGGCGGTGGCCGTCACGGGCCAGTACGCCTCGACGGTCCCCGTCGATGAAAACGGCCTTCCGACCGGCGCCTGTCTCACGTGGCTCGATACGAGAGGTGGGCCCTACAGCCGCCAAGCCGTCGGTGGTCCGGTGCAGGGCTACAACGCCAGCAAACTCGGCCAGTTCATCCGAAAGACAGGCGGGGCCCCGTCGACGTCGGGAGCGGATCCCATAGGCCAGATCCTCTATCTCATGAATGAGGAGCCCGAGCTCTGCGCTCGAACCCGGTGGTTCATGGAGCCCGTTGACTATCTCACCATGCGCTTCTGTGGCGTGGCGTCGGCCACCCACGCTTCGCGTCTTGCCATGTGGCTCACCGATAATCGGAAACTCGACCACTTCGACTACGACACAGCCCTGCTGCGCGCGGTTGGCATGTCCGCTGACAAACTTCCCCCTCTAGTCCCCACCGGCACCGTTCTCGGACCGGTCATGGAAGACCTCGCCGACGAATTGGGTCTCAGCGGCAAGACGGTCGTAATTGCGGGGCTCCCGGACATCCACGCCGCGGCGTACGGCGCGGGCGCCACCACCGAGTTCGACACCCACATCGCACTCTCCACCACCTCGTGGATCAGTTGTCCGGTGGCGAAGAAGAAGACCGACGTCATCCACTCGATCGCCGCAGTGCCCGGACTGACCAACGACTCGTACGTGATCATCGACAACCAGGACACCGGCGCGAAGGCGCTCGAGTGGTTTCAAGGCGTCCTCGCCGGCCGCGGAGGTCCGATGAGTTTCGACGAGATGACCGACCTCGCCGCGACCTCGCCACCCGGCGCCAACGGCGTGATATTCACTCCCTGGCTCGCGGGCGAACGCTCACCCGTTGACGACAAGAACGCGCGGGCCGGTTTCACCAATCTCTCGATAACCTCCAACACGGCCGACATGATTCGCGCGGTCATGGAAGGCGTCGCCGCGAACAGCGCCTGGCTGTTCCGCTACGTCGAAAAGTTCGCGGGCACGAGGCTCGCGCCGGTTCGCCTGGTCGGAGGGGGCGCGCAGTCAGCGCTGTGGTGCCAGATCTTTGCCGACACGCTGGGCTGCGACGCGCACCAGGTTCGCGATCCGATGGTCGCCCAGTTGCGCGGCATGGCGCTCATGGCGTCGGT
>PLKM01000037.1 GCA_003141095.1 Acidimicrobiaceae bacterium
CGATTACGTGGCCGTCCATGGTCTCTTGCGTGACCTCGTCGCTGGCAAGTTCGGAAAGAGCCGAGCGAGTTGGATCGCCCATTTGCTGTTGGCGGCCATCCGGGCCGACCTCCTTGGCCACCTGGTCAAAGAAGAAGGCATGAGCCACAGCGACATTCGCTCGAGCCTCAGGGACTTCGTTGCACACACGCTGGATTACTAACCGGTTCGCGGGCTGACGCTTACATCCTGTCCTGCGGGTTCAGGCTCCAACTTTCGTGTCAAAGGCCCAATCGAACATATCTGCACCCTCGCTCAGTCGGCTCGAGCCAGATGAGATTTAGTTGGTGTCGGAGGCCCGACGTGAACCCGCAGGCTCGGTCAAACGGCCTGGGCCCGGATGCTCCCACCTTTGTCAGGAACGATGAACAGGTTGCCCGAGACGACTTCCCCTATCACGCCGTTGTCATCAAGAAGAAGAATAGAGGCGGGTCCGTAGTTCCAGCCGAAGAGCAGCTCACGCGTTGGCGATGCGTCAAGAACCTCGACGTCACCAACCCTTATGGCCGTGTTGCTCCACTCTTGTTTCATGAAGTCGCCCAGTTCCGGCTCGAAGTTCACGTACCACTCAATCTTGGCGTTTGGAATATCTTGAACTGTTAGCTCTATCCCTCTTGACGCTGCCAGCGCCGCTTCCAGATCGTTCTCACGCGCCTCGTCAAGGGCTTCACTCAATTCGCTCATTTCATCTCATTTCACCGATTACCCTTTTCGCAGCACTTGCTGACGCCCGATCAAGGTACTGCGCGCCGTGCCGATCTGCCCAGTATCGAATCGGCCGCACGTTCCAGACTCATCGTAGCGGTGTCGATTGTCAAGAGATCCTCTTCGCCCGAGGTGAAGAAAGTAGTGCTCTCAATGTAGGCCCTAGCCCGTTCGACATTGTCAATCTTCAGTCGCTGCGTTCGAGAGGAACCAGGAATACGCCGGAGTTGCTCCTCGAGGTCGCACATCAAGACCACGGGCAGGAAGAGCGAACCGCGACTAGCCGTAATTCTCTCGACGCGCTGGCAGAGAACGTAGGCTTCCGGCTCCTGCTCGAGAGCGTTCGTCAGGACGTAACTCACCGAACGTGGAGGGACTTCTTCGATCATCCGGAACACGGCGTCTCTAACGAAGTCAATCTCCCTGCACATTCCCGCGGCTCTGGCCCCGACGTTCATCGACGCGGATCCGAAGTAGACCCCTACAGGGTGCGCTTCAGCGTCGGCGCGGGCACCGGTCCTCCGGCGCGAAGCGCCCCGGCTTCGATCTGAGCAGCGGCCCAGTCCACATACTCGACTAGTTCGCAGTAGTAGCGGTGGCCGAATTCAATAGAGAGTCGAGCACCGCGACGGCTGAGGTTGTCGCCCCAATCAACTTTCTCGATCATCGTGGCCAACTCGTCCCGGTGTCGCGTGAACTCACCGCGGTCGTGGGCGAGATGAGCCAGCGCCTCGTCGGTGGGTAGGGCCCAGAGGCAGAAGATACGCAGCAGCGATTCCGCGCGGATGGTGTAGTCGGGCTCGGTCTCTCGCAACCATGCGGTGATGGCGTCGACGCCGGCCGGCGTGATGGAGTACACCTTTCGTCCTCGCGGACCTTCGCCAGTCTGGACGATGAGCCCGTCTTGGACGAGACGCGCCAACTCGGGATAGATCTGGCTGTGCTGCGCGGGCCAGACGTTGGCCAGCGAGACGGTAAATCGCCCCGTGAGGTCGTAGCCGCTCATCGGGTCACCCGCGAGGAGGTCGAGGAGCGCGTAGCGAAGGGACATTGAGAAGATTCTCACATGTTGCACTTGACATGTCAAATACGAGACTCTACTCTGACATGTAAATATCTACATGTCAGGAGAAACATATGAAACTTCGCACTCCAGAGCAGATCCAGGCTCGCCGCTGGGGCACCCTCGCCGTCCTCTGTCTCAGCGTCCTCATCGTCGTAGTCGACAACACCATCGTCAATGTTGCCCTGCCCACGCTCGTGCGCGACCTGCACTCGACCACAACGTCCCTACAGTGGATCGTCGACGCCTACACCCTCACTATGGCGGGCCTCTTGATCACGCTCGGCAGTCTCGGAGACCGTATCGGACGCCACCGCACGCTCGCGGGTGGCCTCGTCATCTTCGGACTCGGTTCCGCGCTGGCCGCCTTCTCCGGCTCCTCGGGTCAGTTGATCGCCAGTCGGGTGGTGATGGGCCTTGGCGCGGCCGCCATCATGCCGTCAACGCTGTCGATACTCACCAACGTCTTCTCCGACACGTCCGAACGTGCCAAGGCCATCGCGATGTGGTCAGCGGTGACGGGTCTGGGCATCGCGATCGGACCAACGCTCGGGGGGTGGCTCCTCGCGCACTTCAGTTGGGGATCGATCTTCCTGGTGAACCTTCCAATCGTGGCCGTCGCGCTCGCGACCGGTCGATCGTTCGTGCCGCCATCCTCGAACCCTCGCCGGCACCCCTTCGATATTCTCGGCAGCCTCCTCTCGATCGCGGGACTCATCGCGCTCGTCTACGCCCTCATCGAAGCTCCCGACGATGGTTGGCTGAGCTCGCGTACCATGCTCATCGGCGCGGTCGGCGGCGCGATCATGGTGGTCTGGGCGCGTTGGGAACTCCGACGCCCCTTCCCGATGGTGGACTTGAGCATCTTTCGAAACGCGCGATTCAGCGCGGCCAGCTTCTCCATCACCATGGTCTTTCTCGCACTCTTCGGCTGGCTGTTCCTCTTCACCCAGCAACTCCAGTTCGTACTGGGTTACAGCGCTCTGGCGGCCGGTGTCCGCGCGTTGCCCTTCGCCCTGACGATTGGCGTGGTGACCCCGATCGCGGCACCGCTGGCCGCCCGATACGGATCGAAGCTCGTAGTGTCGACGGGACTCGCCGTCATGACAATTGGTTTTGCGCTCGCCTCGACTTCCACGACCGCCAGCCATTTCGCGTTCCTCCTGCTGGTCAGCATCATCGTGGCCGCCGGCATGGGCCTCGCGGTCGCACCGGCCACAGAATCGATCATGGGCTCGCTCCCCCTCGCCAAGGCGGGCGTCGGCTCCGCGATCAACGACACCACCCGTGAAATAGGTGGCGTTCTCGGTGTTGCCGTGATGGGTTCGATCGCTGCGACGGTCTATAAGAGCCACCTCGTCGTGGGGCACCTCCCCATCCGCTACGCCAACCTGGCTCGCTCCTCGGTCGGCGCGGCGGTCACGATTGGCCAGCGCGCACCCGGCGCGGCCGGGACAACGCTCGCCACCCACGCTCGCCAGGCCTTCCTGGTCGGTGCCGATCGAGCAACCCTCATCGCCGCACTCGCGACCGCGATGGGTGCGCTCATCAGTGTTCGCTACCTTCCGGCCCGAGAAGCGCGCGTGGTGCACGACGAGACTTCGACGCCGGGGCTCGCAATCACTCTCGCGGGCGCGTGCGACTGAGGACGTAATTCGGGCATTGGAAGCCGCGACCCATGACACTGCCCTAAAGCGGACCCCTGCCTTACGGGACAAGCACCACCTTGCCGTACACGGTCCTGGATTCGGCTAGCGCCATGGTCCTTCCGGCTTCCGCCAACGGAATGCGTGCGGCGACTTGGGGCTGGATGGCGCCCTCAGCGAGAAGCGACAGCACGGACGTTAGATCGGAAGCCAAACGCTGGCGGGATCGACTCGGACGGATGATCTTTCCTTCCCAGAAGTTATAGAAGAGGGCACGCCGCCCATTGGGTAAGGGGCTCCAGACTCCTAGTCGAGCGTAGAGACCGAGGAAGTTCACGATCACGTTGCTGGTGTCGTCTCTCTGGCTAGCGAAGCCGTAGGCCACGAGCATTCCGCCTCTTGCCAGGAGCTTGAACGAGCGTTTGAAGCTAGGGCCGCGATTCGTCGATGATTGCAGACGGATCGCCTCGCAGCCCTCCTTTTCGAAGAACTAGACCGGTTGACTTGACATTCCATCGAAATCGATGTATCGTTTTCGATATGAATGCACACGACCTCCAGATTGCCATTCCGACCCCATTGACGCTAACGACTCGAACAACCCAGAAGGTCTCACCTCGTGAGTTCTGGAAGAGGATTCACGTGGTACCGGCCGCAGCCACGGGGTTTATGCGTACATCGACCCTTCAGGGAATTCGCAAAGGCGACGCCAACCCGGCTCGAACGACCATTTCCCATCCAAAGCGTCAGAGTTCGGATAGCTCCAGTAAGAAGAGCGATGCCCGCAATCGTTCGTCGCTGTCAAGACGCGATCTGAAGCGCATCGTCCGTATGGAGCGCGCGCTGACACATGTCCCGCTTGATGTGGAATTCACCCGGATCATGAGCGCTGACCAATTTCCATCGTATTTGCCTCGGTTTCGGTGACTCACGATCCAATTCAATTGTGGCAGTCAACACCATCGTTTCAGTCGGCTGGAACCATCACATAACCTCATGACCATGAATGCACTCGAACTTTTTCTGTTGGGCCGCAAGCTCGCGAAAATGGGAATTGAGACAATTCCAAGTTCAACTGTAAGCGCACTCCCCCCAAGTGCCTCGGCCGTTCTTATTGATGTCTTTGAATTTCCCAATTCCTCAATCGGTGAGATTGCGAAGCGGACCGAATTGCCACAAAGTCAAGTGTCGGCGGCGGTGGCGATGCTCAAAGATGATGGTCTACTCGAGACCGTGTCAGATCCCGATGACCGGCGCCGAACGTTGGTGCGCGAAGCTCCCGGAATTGCAAGGAAGATTCGAAGTAAAGTAGACGTGCCGATTGACAAAACGATTGCCAAAGCTCTCGCGAGCGATGATCCGGACGATCTCGCTCAGGTAATTGGGGCATTGGAGATGCTGGCGGAGCGACTGGCACCTCGCATTTTGAAACTTTCGCACGAAGATAGCGTCAGCTGACTTGGATTCTGCTTCATCGTTGCATACCGCTTGGGTTTGAAAGTCCACCACCTCTCAACAATCCAAACAGAACTCTCCGTGGGTCCCGCCCAAATTCGAAATTCCCACGCGATTTCCCACGGACCGTTCCGACACCACCGGACCGTTTCGACCATCGGCATACCTCTTTTAATCCCAAGGTGCCGGGGTCGAGATCCAGGCTGCCCACAAACTCCCTAGTCCCTCCCTAGTCCAACCCTCTTTAATATCTTCCGATTGGCCCGATCAAGCCAATCGCCGAGCAATCCATCGGGACACAGATCATTTGTGGTCCCAGAACGATGCGTGGCGAAGAATTCAGTTGGCTGATCTCCGAGGAACCTTCCCCGTGACATGAGGTCGCTATCCGTGTCAAACAGGCATAGCGTTAGATCCTCTTGAACAGTTTCATTGGAGAGTGTGTAAATCAATGCGCAATACAACTAGTCCTTTTCTGAGAGTTCTCAAACTCGTCACTGCATGCGCCCTCTTGGCCACGGTTCCACTGGGTCTCGGCACTGTCTCATCTGCGGGCTTGAATAACTATGTTTCGGCCTCGTCAGAATATGTGGCACTCGGAGATTCCTACGCATCTGGAGAAGGCCTGCAGTCCAATGCGACGACGTACATTTCTCCCTCGAACAATGACGGATGTCATCGAAGCGTGACGGCATATCCCGTCCTGGTGGCGGCGAGCCTCAACGTAGATCTTGGTCAGTTTGAAGCGTATGGGTCCGGTGGCTTTGTTGCGTGCTCTGGCGCCACGTCAAAGGACCTCTTGAAAGGAGAAAACGGCGAACCAGCCCAACTAAGTGCGCTGTCGTCAGCAACGCGTTGGGTCACGGTGACCGCCGGAGGCGATGATCTTCATTTTGCAAATGTCCTGCTCGCGTGCTTAGACCTCCGCGCGAGCGTCAAAGTACTTCGCACGACGAGGAGCTACACGCAATCGGGAATAGTACGTGAGAGTAAAACGTGCGATGAGTACCTCGCCAGTGCGAACTCACTCTTCGACGTAACGAACGGAACTTCCAAAGAAGTGGCCACACTTGAACACGTCTACCAGCAGATCTTCATTCACGCACCAAATACTGAGTTGGCCGTATTGAACTACCCGCAACTATTCACCGAAAGCACTCCTGAGTTCTGTCCCGTCGCCCCCGGAATCAGTCTGTCCTCAGTATTCAAGGTGCCTTCCGCTCAATTGAGCGTTGGCTATTCAGCGAGTCAGATCTCACAATTCAATCGCGTGGAAAATGAATTGAACGCCGCCATTGCAAGTGCAGTCAGTGACGTGAGCGCACTGGGACACGATATTCGACTGGTGGACGTCAACATCCTCACTAGAGCCGAGGCGATTCCCTGCAACCTCGCGACCAACGGACGATCCGACATAAATGCTCTTCGATTTTCTGTAGGTTCGCCGCTAACGACAATCGTCAAGAACTGTCACCTCGACTTAGCACACCTTCTTTCGCTACGGCCCTTCGTTTCGTGTCCCTCGTATGAAGGAGCTGTATTCCTGCAGCACATTGTGGCGAACGAAACTTTTCATCCGAAACAGAATGCCCATGAGACGATGGCGAGAGCTGTTGAGGCTCTCTTCAATCAGGTTTCACCGACAACGACCACACTGAATCCGAATCTCGGCGTTACAAGTGATTCAGTGACGTCAGTGTCAAATCCGCGCTCCTAACCTCAAGTAGAGACGTAATTCACCAAGTTTCCAGAGGCGCGAACCTCAAAGACGATTATCTACTCCTCCCCCACTCGAAGCTCAAACACCTCACCGTCGGCGCCTCGAAATTCAACTGCTGTGACCTGACCTTGAAACGAGCCTTGGTCTAGCCAAGAATTCAAACGTGAGAGGACATCGGTGAACGTTGACGGACATTCCCCTTCGTCCGACCAGCAAATCTGGACGCTGACAAACGTCCCTGGACATTCTGGAAAAACTCCCAAGGCGCTGAGATCGAGACCCGGGTGACCCACTGAGAATAGTTGAACGTTCACGCTCGTGGATCCCAACCGTCGCGGGATACCAGACGGAAAATCGAAGATTCTATAAGTGTCTGGATCTGATTGCATTGATCCAATGTCGAAGTAAGTCGTCGCGGTACACCGTCCCGGGCCTCAATCTAGACCTCACATTCCCGCGGCACCGCCGCACGAATTCGACTCACTGCACCACCCGTCCGCTAAGCATCAGACAGAGGATGTGGTCGAGTTCTTGGGGAGCCGGTCTGGAATGAGGGGCCCTTCGCCAACGTCTAGTACGACTGCGAAAGATCGTCCAACTCGGTGAGGTCATCATCACTGAGCGTAAGAACGGCACCGGCGACGTTCTCGCGAAGATGGGCCACGGATGACGTACCAGGAATGAGGAGGATATTGGGCGAGCGCTGGAGCAGCCACGCCAGGGCAATCGCCATCGGCGTAACGTCGAGCCGTGAAGCGATCAGGTCCAGGGTGTCAGACTGCAGCGGAGTGAAGCCACCGAGTGGGAAGTAGGGGACATAGGCGATGCCCTGGGCCGCGAGCGAGTCAATCAAGTCGTCATCACCTCGGTTTGCAACGTTGTAGAAGTTCTGCACGCACACGATCGGCGCAATGGCCTGCGCCTCAACGATCTGCTCTGCCGACACCGTGCTGACTCCGAGGTGCTTGATCACACCCTCCTGTTGGAGTTCTGCGAGGGCACCGAACGGCGCAGCGATCGAGCCGGGTTCCGCGACGCTAAAGCCACCAACGCGCAGATTGACGATATCGAGCGCGTCCAGACCGAGACGCTCCAAGTTGTCGTAGACGGCCTGGCGCAGCTGCTCGGGAGTACGTGCGTGGGGCCAGCCGCCTTCTAAGTCGCGCAGGGCTCCGACCTTCGTGACGATGTGAAGTGAATCGGGGTAAGGGAAAAGGGCTTCCTTGATGATTTCCTTGGTGACGTAGGGCCCGTAGTAGTCGCTCGTGTCGATGTGATTGATGCCGAGGGCGAGGACCTCACGCAGCACGGCGATCGCGCCGTCGCGGTCCTTGGGTGGCCCGAAGACCCCGGGGCCGGCCAACTGCATGGCGCCGTAGCCCATACGGGTGACCGTGAGGCCCTCGGCCATCGTGAACGTATCGTCGGAAATTGTGTTCACTTCCATGGCGACCCCTGCCTTCGCTGTCGTACGCCCATGAGGGCCCGGCCAAGCCTAAGCGCCAAGACTTGGGACTCAGGCGTCGCCCTTCAAAAAGAGGGCTGCTGAAGAATCACTTGTCACCGTGACAAGCGAACCGTCAGCAGCCCCAGCGTTAATCCTCGAAAGTCGAAGAATTCTAGAAATTCGTCTAGTGATTGTCAGGCCAAAAGAGGCTGCTGTCGTTCAGGGTCTCTAGATGAGTCCTTTGGCGACATCAGCCCGGCAGACCTGTTTGGTCACGCCGCTTAGTTGACGTCGCGTCGCTTCAGCATTACGACGCCGGCGCCGGCGAGGACTACCGTCCACGCCACCACCACGACAGTCCCCACGTTGCCCGGTAGGAGGTGTGTTTGGACCGGGCCCATCATCGAGTCCGACGCATGCACCGGAAGGAACCGCCCAATCTTGGGAAGAAACCCGAAGAGCAAGTTCTCCGCGACGAAGCCCCACGCGAGCAAAGAGATGACAGCGCCCACCTGGTTGGGGACGATAGCGCCCACCGCAACGCCAAGGGCGCCCCACAGGGCCGTCCCTATGATCGCGCCAACGATCAATTCGGTCATGTTGGCGCCCGTCATCGTGATAGGGATGCTCCGAGCCTTCAAGATGATGAGGCCGATGGAGAAGACCAGTCCCTCGCCGATAACCCCGAAGACGAGACCCGAAAGCGCTCCCGCCGTGATCTTCGAAACAAACAGACTGTCTCGATTCGGATTGAACAACACCGACGGGCGAATGGTCCCGAAACGATATTCGCTGGTGAACAGCATGATGCCCGCGAGCGCCGCGAAGACTCCCGCGATGCTCCCGAAACTCAACAGACTAATTTGATTCTGCTCACCGAGCACTTGGGACGTTGGTGACAACGTGCAGGTCAATATGGTGAACAACAGCGCGAGGGCAACCAGTCCCACCAGCAGGCCAATCGATGTGCGCGTCGAACGTATCTTGAGCAGCTCGGCTCGAAGTTGATTCACGGCCGCGCTTCCTCTGACGTTAAGTCAAGGAAGATCTCTTCCAAGGACGAACCTTCGGTCACCAGCTCGTAGATCGGAACGCCCGTGGCGAACGCAATGTCACCAACCCGCTCCCTCGTCGTTCCTTGGGCCACGAGAGCTTCGTCGCTGATCGTCGTGAGGATGCCTTCGCGCTCCAGTGCCTCTGCCAACTGTTGGAGATGGGAACTTCGCACCCGCACCGCTCCGCCGACGCGGGCGGTCAAGTTTTCCAGTGTTGACTCAGTAACCAGTCTGCCGTGATTGATGATCAGAACCTGATCCACCGTCTGGGCAACCTCGGCGAGCACGTGGCTCGACACCAGCACCGTCCGACCACCCGACGCGAAGTCTCGCAGGAAATCGCGCAGCCACCGCACGCCTTCAGGGTCTAGTCCGTTCGCCGGTTCGTCCAGGACGAGCAGGTCGGGATCACCGAGCAGCGCCGCGGCGAGACCCAGACGCTGGCGCATGCCGAGGGAGTATCCCTTGACCCGGCGCTTGGCCGCGTCCTGCAGTTCGACGAGCGAGAGGACTTCGTCCACTCTGGCGTCGGGAAGACCAACGGCCCGACTCAACATTCGAAGATGATCTCGGCCAGATCGCCCCGGATGGAAATCTGTAGCTTCCAGCACCGCGCCGACGCGAAGTGCGGGTGTCTCGAGTTGGTCATAGGGTTTGCCGAAGAGGGTGGCGTGACCGCTGGTGGGCTTCGCTAGGCCAAGCAGCATTCGCAGCGTCGTCGACTTTCCGGCGCCGTTGGGTCCTAGGAAACCCGTAATGGTTCCCGACTCAATGTTGAAGGACAAGTCGTCAACGGCGAGCACCTCCCCGTAGCGTTTGCTGAGCGAATTACTTTGAACTACGAAGGACACGTGCTCACTTTCACTTGCGGGTACATTTCGAGTGTAATCCGCTACGGCCTCTTCGACCAGGTGATGAACGTACCGACGTGGCAGATCCGACCGATTCGACTCGTACTGCAATGTGGGCATCTGGTTGAGTGAAGATGCGTTTCGACGAAACGTCATCGAGCCATTCATTGGAAAAA
The DNA here is from genome assembly GCA_003141095.1 of Acidimicrobiaceae bacterium. Taxonomy (GTDB): domain Bacteria; phylum Actinomycetota; class Acidimicrobiia; order Acidimicrobiales; family RAAP-2; genus RAAP-2. The sequence goes on from PLKM01000037.1 coordinate 10,158, forward strand.
ACCCCGTCACGAAATATTTTGAGATGGAGTATCGTAACCGGATGGTTCTCGAGCCGGAATGGTGGCGTGTCGGGAGATCTCATCTGCCTGAGGCTGACCACCTGCATCCCGAAGATTCTTGAGGCACCGAACCTGATTAAACAGGCCTCATTTTGGGCCTCATATTTCTGCAACACCACGAGACGAGACTGACGTGCAACAACACGTTTCCTCGAAATCCAACGACATGCACGACGAGACCGACACGCTGCAACCATTAGCAAGTTTCTTTTAATCCCAAGGTGCCGGAATGGAGAATCGAGTAGCACCACTTGAGAAGGTCTGTTGATCCCCGCGATGCCCAACGGTCACGAATTAGTGAATCTTGAGACAGCCTTCAGCAGTTTCGGAAAGTCCTCGTCGACTCACGACCCGCACCACTACCCATATCTCTCCGCCGTAATGCCGCTCACGGAGAGACTGCTGACTCTTCACAAGCACAAAGCAGGGGGTCGAGCTCAGGACGCGAGTTGGGCCACCACGTCGGCGAACTCAAGAGCCGCTGGCTGCTGAATCGTGAAATACGAATACCCCCAGCGTTCGCGACGAGTAAGAAGCCGTTCTACGATCTCTCCGACATCCCCTACCAGCACCATTGGCGACGACCGAACTTCCTCCTCCTCCGCATCGAATCCTTTTGTGAGTTCGTCAACCATCGACGCAGAATCCCTCGTCACGTGTGCATAGCGAACCCAGGCGTGCAATTCGATTTCTGCGAACCGGTCACCGGCTGCCTCTCGAATCCACGAGAGCTTCTCATCAATACTCGACGGCACGCCATCGCGGGCCGCGGCAGTCCTTGCGTCGCTCGAGGGCAGCGCGACGTTGACTCCGATGATGTCGGCATGAGTTGCGGCAAAAGTCAACATGCGCTTGCCGCCGCCGGCGATGAAGATCGGTGGACCGCCAGGGGTATAAGGAATCGGTGTGCCTTCAAGTCCAGAGATGTTGTAGTGGGTTCCTTCGAAACTAAAGGGGCCATCAGCGAAGAGTCCTCGCAGTACCGAGACATACTCGATCATGCGATCCACTCGAATGCCGGGCCGGTCCATTGCGATACCCGAAGTCTCGTAGTCGCTCACCATATATCCCGCGCCTACGCCGACTTCCAGTCGGCCACTCGATAACACGTCTATCGAGGCCAGCTCTCGTGCCAAGACGGCTGGATGGCGAAAGTCGGGAGCGAAGACGGCGCTTGCCACCTTCAGCGTCGTCGTAGCAGCGGCGGCTGTTGCCATGCCAGTGATCGGCCCGAAGCCCTCGTTGAAATGGTCCGCGACGAAAAGTGTCGAGTACCCGAGGCCTTCGAGCTTGCGAGCCGAATCAGCCCACGTCATACCTTCGAATGGCTCGAGCATCTCGACGCCAAACCTGAACTGCCTCGGGTGTGTCACTGCTCACCTCCCTTCCTTAGAAATCCGACAGCCCAGTATGGACCTTGTTAGCCCTTCGTGAGGAACTCGTCGATCACGGCGATGATGCCCGGCGCGTCAAGTCGGTAGTGCGCGTAGAGGGCAGCCGGTGGACCGATCTCGACGTACTCGTCGTGCACGCCATGACGAAGGAACGGCACGCCGAGCCGTCGGTCCGCGAGCACCTCGGCGACCGCTCCGCCGAGACCACCAATCGTGCCGTGCTCCTCGACCGTGACTATTGCTCCGGTCTCGGTGGCGGCCTTGACGATGGCGTCGACGTCGAGTGGCTTGATGGTGTGCATGTCGAGTACCCGCACGCTGCGTCCGCTTACGGTCAAAGACTCCGCGGCAGCCAATGCGGGATGCACTTCAGACCCCGTAGCGATGATGGTCACGTCCTCGCCGTCGCGCAGTTTGTTCGCCCGGCCGAAGACGAAGTCATCGGGGACCGTCGAATACACCTCAGGATCTCGCCCGCGGCCCAGACGAAGGTACAACGCACCGGGCAGATCCAGCGACGCTCGCACCATTGCCCGTAACTGATTGCCGTCGGTCGCGCAGGCGACCGTGAGGTCCGCCACCGCTCGCATCGCGGCGATGTCCTCGAGCGCGTGATGGCTCGAGCCGTAGTAGCCCATTGACATCCCCGAGTGGTGCGCAAGAATTCGGACCGCCATACCTGGATACGCGCAGTCGGTCCGGATCTGCTCGTAACCCAAAAGGGCCGCGAACGCCGCGAAGGTCCCGACGAAAGGCATCAAACCCGTCGAAGCCATGCCCGCCGCCGCAGTGATCATGTTCTTCTCGGCGATGCCGAAGTTAAAGAAGCGGTCAGGATGACGAGCCCCAAAATCATTGAGTCGGTTGGCTGACGCGAGGTCCGCAGTCAGCACCACGATCCTCCCGTCGTCCTTTGCAAGTTCCGCCAACTCCTCACCGGCGACGAACGCAGGCACGGACGCTCGGCTGATTCCCTTCTCCGATCCCTGGCGTGGCGAAGAGCCGTCTTCACTTGCGCCGCGAAAGAGGTCCTTTTGATCCTGCCCCTCGGAAACGGGCGTCCCCGCGTGTGAGGATCCTGAATCTCCGCGCGAACTCATAGCCCCGCCCCCTGGACGAGTTCCTCGTAGACCGCCTCGTAGTCGGTATCGTTGAGGTTTCCGACGTGCCAGTTCACGTCGAGTTCCATCCGCTTGACTCCCTTGCCCTTGATCGTGTCGGCGATGACGACCTGGGGCGTCGAGGAATCTGCAGTGGCGAGCGCGTCGAAGGCACCGACGATCTGGCCCAGATCATGGCCGTTGATCCGCTGCACATTCCAACCGAAGGCACGGAATCGGTCATCGATGGGCTCGGCCGACATGATCTCCTCGGTGGGACCATCAATGCCGAGCTGATTACGGTCGACGATGCACACCAATGAACCAAGTTTGAAGTGGTGCGCAGCCATGATTGCTTCCCACACCTGTCCCTCGGCGAGTTCTCCATCGCCCACCATGACGTAGGTGCGAAAGTCACGATGCTGCACCCTCGCTCCGAGGGCCATCCCGACACCGACCGAGAGGCCGTGGCCGAGTGAACCGGAGCTGAAGTCGATCCCCGCGACCTTGCGCATGTCCGGATGGTCACCGAACGCGGACCCGAACCGTGTGTACGTCTCGAGCTGCGCCGAATCGAAGAATCCGAGGTCCGCGAGGATCGGGTAGAGCCCGATGGCGGCGTGCCCCTTACTCAGGACGAAGCGATCGCGGTCGGGCCAGTCGGGCCGCGAGGGATCCAGTCGGAGTTGGTGGTAGTACAGCACCACAAACAACTCCGCCGCGGAGAACGTGCCACTGTAATGGCCCGCGCCGGCGATTCGAGTCAACCGCAGGGTCTCGAGCCGCACGAACAGAGCACGTTCCTTGAGTCGGTCAAAGTCAACGGTGTTGGTCGGGTCGCTCACGCGCCGCCCTCCTCGTCATTGGGCGCCTGGAGGTTAAACACCACCTGGGAGCAAAGGGCGACGCGCTTCACAAAGAGCTGCTCACTACGGTGCTCGGTCCCTCCGCGGGCGGATAGGGATGCGGGTGGGCGGCGATCAGCGTCTTGGTGTAGTCGTCCTGCGGGTCGTTGAAGACGTCGGCAGTGGAGCCGATCTCCTTGATGGCTCCCTCGTGCATGATCGCTACCCGGTCGGCAACCTCGGCGATCACCGACAGCTGATGGGCGACGAAGATGATCGACAGGCCGAGTTCGTCGCGCAGATCGAGAAAGAGGTTGAGCAACTGGGTCTGGATCGAGACGTCAAGAGCACTCACCGCCTCATCGGCGATCAGCACCGAAGGTCCGACCGCGAGTGCGCGCGCAATGGCGACCCGTTGACGTTGCCCGCCGGAGAGCTCCTGAGGTCGGCGCGTCGCCGCGCTCGCGGGCAGTCGGACGAGGTCGAGCATTCGCGTGACGAAAGCATCACCGTCCTCGGCTCCCGGCTGGTGATGGACCCGACCGGCTTCGAGGATCGCCGCGCCGACCCGCATGCGCGGATTGAGTGAGGAGTACGGATCCTGGAAGACCATCTGGATCTCGCGGCGCACCTCGCGAAGGCCCCTGCCCCGAGCGGCGCGGACGTCGGTATCTCGAAAGAGGATCTTGCCGTCGTCAGGTTCCACGAGTCGAATGAGCATGCGGGCCAGCGTCGTCTTGCCACTGCCCGAGCCGCCCGCCAGACCTAGGATCTCTCCTCGGGCCACCTCGAACGAGACCCCTTTTACCGCCGTGTGGATCTCGCCGGGCCGGTGACGCAGCCAGTCGGCCGCGCTACGTCGCAGGACGAACCGCTTGACGACGTCCTGGACGACGAGGATCGGCTGATCCGCAACGGGCGAGCTCATGACGCATCCCCTTCGGTGGAGTCAGCGCGACCGATCGGGCCGGCACCTTGCGAGACGAGATCGTCGCCGACGAACGGGCACGCACTGGTGTGGCCCTCGCCCACCGTGCGCCTCGTCATCTCGATCGACCGACACTGCGGCGTTGCGAATGAGCATCGGCTCGCGAAGGGGCAGCCTTCAACGACGTCACCGAGGCTCGGTGGCTGGCCCAATATTCCCGCACGCCGAACATGGCGTCCCGCCGACTCCATGCTCGGGATGGATTCGAGCAGCGCCCGAGTGTAGGGGTGCTGGGGCCGGGTGCAGATGTCGCGCACCGGCCCGAACTCAACGACGTACCCGCCGTACATGACGGCCACCCGGTCACAGACCTGGGCGATGACGCCGAAGTCGTGCGAGACAAGTAGTACCGACATGCCCGTCTCGGCGCGCAACTGCTTGATCAACGTCAGTATCTGGGCCTGGGTGGTGACGTCGAGAGCGGTCGTGGGTTCATCGGCCACCAACAGCTTGGGCTTCGCCGAGACCGCGATCGCGATCATCACCCTCTGTCGCATGCCGCCGGAGAGTTCGTGCGGATAGGCACGGTATCGCTGTTCGGGCTTGTCGATGTTGACACTTCGCAACAACTCCAAGGCCCGGTCGTGGGCCGTCGCACTGGCGAGGCCGGCGTTGACGCGCAGGGTCTCGGCGATCTGCTCACCGATCCGTTTGGTGGGGTCCAGACAGCTGAACGGATCCTGGAAGATCATGCCGACGTTGTGAGCCCGATGCTCGCGCAGTTGAGCGGGAGAGAGCGACATGATGTCACGCCCGTCGAAGTTGATCTCGGTCGCGGTCATGAGGCCCGATGACGGCATCATCCGGATCACCGACCGGCAGGTCAGGCTCTTGCCGGAGCCGGACTCGCCCACGAGGCCGACCACCTCACCGACACCGAGGTCCAGCGAGACGTTGTTGACCGCAACGGCCGAGTGATGCGACCGGCCGAAGGCAATTCGCAGTTCCTTGATCTCGAGCAGAGGAGAGGTACTCATATCGTCGCCATCGACAGCTCTCCGTTGGTCAGGCCGTCGCCGATGAGACTGACGCCGATTCCGAACAACACCAGCACCGCACCCGGGATGGTCGTGATCCACCACGCGTTCAACAGGTACTCCTGACCACCGGCGATGATTGAACCGAGGTCGGCCCCCGGCGCCTGCTGACCGAGACCAAGGTAGGACATGCCCGCGAGCACCAGCATGTTCACCACGACATCGACCGTGGAATAGACCAGACTCGAGCGCACGAGGTTGGGCAGTGCGTGGCGGAAGATGGCCCGCGTGTTGGAGTAGCCCAGCGCCTTGGTCGCCAGCATGAATGGCTGCTCCTTCATCGCCAACATCTCGGAGCGGGCCAACCTCGCGTACAGCGCCCAGCCGACGACGATGATGCCGATCGCCACACCCTTCAGTCCCGGACCAACGATGGCGATCACGGCCAGCACCAGGACGATGAAGGGGAACGAGATGACCGTGTCGGCGATCCGTCCGACGACGGCGTCGAACCATCCACCGAGGTAGCCCGCGACCGTGCCCACCGTGACCCCGATGGCGAGGCCGACGTAGGTGATGACCGCCACCACGAGCAGGTCGACGCGAAGACCGTACAGGACGCGAGAGAAGAGGTCGCGGCCGACGAAGTCGGTACCCATGAGGTGGGACCACGACGGCTTCTCCAACGCGTGCAGGATGTTGATCGCATTGGGATTGTACGGTGCGATCACCGGCGCGAGGATCGCCGCCACCACGAGCAGTCCGACGATGACAAGGCCCAGCGTCAGCTCCCAGTTCTTTACGCGAAACGCACGGCGCCTCCGGGCGAACTTTTCTACCACGACGCCGACGTCAGCCACCTTGAGCTCCCAAACGCACTCGCGGATCGACGACCGCCTGTAACAAGTCCGCCAGCAGGTTCAAAAGCACGACTACTCCGCCCGAAAGGACCGCCAAGGTCTCCACGAGTGGATAGTCACGTTGCTCCACCGCCTGGAAGAGCAACGAGCCGAGTCCGGGAATCTGAAAGACCTGCTCCAACACGACCGTGCCGCCAATGAGGAACCCGACGTTTACCGCGAGCACTGTGACCGTCGGCATGATGGCATTGCGCACGACGTGCTTCGCGAGGACTCGTGGCGTCGAGAATCCTCTCGCCTGCGCCGCTTCGACGTACTCCGTGGACAGCACCTGACGGACACTGGAGCGAAGGGTCCGCACCACCACCGCCAGCAGCGAGAGTCCGAGGGCAATCGCCGGTAACGTCAGCGAACGCACGATCCCGACGAAGCCCCCCGTGTATCCCGACACTGGCAGCCAGTGAAGCTTCAGGGCGAAGATCAGGGCCAGCACCAGTCCCGACCAGAACGTCGGCATGGCGAAACTGACCGTGGTGAAGATGCGGATACCGTGGTCCAGTGGCTTGCCCGCTCGAAGGGCCCCCGTGATCGCGAGCGGTACCCCGAGCACCAGCGCCACCAACGTCCCGTAGCCGATCAACGCCGCGCTCGGCAGCGCCCGCTCGCTGATCAGCGAGCTGATGCTCTGGTTGAACGTGAACGACTGGCCGAAGTGGACGGTGAGTAGATGGCCAATGAACGTGAAGAACTGCGTCACCAGCGGACGATTGAGACCGAGGCTGTTACTGACTGCTCGCACCTGCGCCGGGGTCGCGCGACTCCCGAGCATCGTGCGAACCTCGTTGCCCGGCGCCAAGTGGATCAGGATGAAAGCCATGAGCGCCAGTCCCACGAGCTGCACCAAGCTGATACCGACACGACGTCCGACGTAGCTCAGCATGGTTTAGTCCCGGTCATCGCGGCCCACGGCTCTCGCTCTCTCCAACGATCGCCACGAGTGTTCTCCGTGTCTTACTTGGCAATCCAGGTGTACTGCAGTGAGTCCGCTCCCAGGGGGTCGAGGTCGGTTCCGCACACGTTCGGCTGATGAACATTGACGAACGGAAGGTCGATCACGTTGATGAACGGCGTCTGCTGGAGCATTGCGGCTTGGATCTTCGGCCACTGCACTGCTCGAGAGGCGTCACTTGCGGTGTGGGTGAACGTCTCGATCATGCCCTGGATCTTCGGATTCTTCCACCACGAGTAGAAGCCGTGGTCACCGTCGTAGACGCCCACGAAGGCCGCGTACTCGTCAGGGACCGTGACGTCACTCGTGAACTCCGCGTAGGGGAAGGTCATGTCGTACTTGCCGGCGGTGTAGAGCTGGGTCTCGGTCGCCTCATCCTCACTGACGAGCTTCACCTTGATGCCGATCGCCGCCCACTCCGACTGGAGGACGAGCACGAGGTCCGTGTAAGCGGCGTAGCCACTCGGGTACTGCAGCGTGGTCGTGAAGCCCTTCGGGAAGGGGGACTTGGCCATCAGCGCCTTAGCCTTCTTCAGGTCGAACGTGTACGGCTTCACCACGCTGTTCGACGCGTCGAACTTCAACTGCGGCAGCACCGAGTTCGGGTTCGTACCGAGGCCGTCGTAGATCTGCTTGTTGATCAGCGGTCGATCGATGGCGTATTCCATTGCCTGGCGAACGTCAAGGTTCTGGAAGGGCTTGCGCTGCTGGTTCATCCAGAGCCCCACCCAGTAGGGGACCTTGGCGGTTTGCAGCGTGACGCTCGAGTTCGACTTCACGCTCGCAATAGCCGAGAACGGGATACCGTCAGCGATCTGGGCCTGACCGTTCTCCACGTCGAGGAGTCGGGTGTTGTCGTTCGAAACGTAGTCGTAGGTCACCTTGTTGAGGTAGGGCAGGCCCGGCTGCCAGTAGTAGGGATTCTTCACGAAGGTGATCGACGAACCGTGGACCCAGTTACCAAGCTTGAACGGGCCCGTTCCCACCGGGTTGTTCCAGAAGGACTTGCCGTCTTTCACGACAAGGTTCTTCGGGACGATGAAGCCGTCGAAGATGCTGAGATTATAGAGAATGCCAGGTGTTGGCTCGGTCAGGTTCATCTGGACCGTTGACGCATTCACGGCGACCGCGTTCTTGAAGCCGGCGGCGAGACCAGCGGTCTCGTCAACCTTGGGATTGGCAAAGGTTTCGAGCGAGTACACCACGTCGGCGGCCGTCACGAGCTGACCGTTCGAGAACTTGATACCCGGACGAAGGTGGAAGGTATACGTGAGGCCGTTGGAGGAGACGGTCCAACTACTGGCGACTCCCGGCACCACGTTTTTGGTCTTGCCGGTGGGGTCGGGCATCACGAGCCCTTGGTACAGCAAGGTGTCCGCGAAGATATCGCCGTTGCCGTTGATCGGATAGAAAGTGTTGAGTGTCAACGGTCCCGCCTGGCGAGCGTAGACGAGATCCCCGCCCTTAACTGGTGTCGTCTTGCATGCGGCTGAAGTATTGACGCCGTTGGCCGCCGACACGCTGGTCGCCGGTAGTACGCCGAGCGCAACGGCGCTCACCACCAGCGCCACACCGGCGCCGCCAAGTCTCACGTGACCCATGAGGCCTCGTCCTTTGCAGTCGTTCATCCTGGACACAACTTCCTCCCTTTCCAGTTGATTCAAAGGCACTTCTTCACTTCCCGAGGCAGAAACGGTCAATGCTTATCGAGGGAGCATACGTTGCTGAAGACCCTAAAGCAAGTCGGACGTCCAACAAAAATAAAAACATTTGTGTCGGCGAACGTTCTACGCTCAGGGGAGCCTCAGACAGGAGCGATCATGAGTGAGTATCCCTACGCCGATCAGTTCGAAATGCATCGGACCCTCCCCGAACACGGCACGGAGCAAGACGCCATCCTCGCAATGCTCGCGTCGATGTCCGAAACCGAGAACAAGGTGTGGGAGACCGGACAGTGCTCTGGGACCATGTACTGCGGCGACCATGACCACTACGATTTCTTAAACAAGGCGTTCGCCAATTTCTCGTACGTCAACTCGCTCCAACGCGATATGTGCCCGAGTTCCACCAAGTTCGAGGCAGAGATCATCGCAATGACACTGGACCTGATGGGCGCGTCCGCCATCAACGCTTCGGTACCTGGCGGTCTTGTCACCAGCGGCGGCAGCGCCTCGATCGCCCACGCCATGCTCGCGTACCGCGAGAGCACTAGTGCCACCACGGCTCGACCGAACGTCATCAAGCCCGAGACCGCGCATCCCGCATTCGACAAAGCGTGTCACCTCTTCGGAATCGAGCTGCGGGTCGCCCCGGTTGACCCAATCACGACCCAGGTGGACGTTGAGTGGGTGAAGAGCCATATCGACCGCAACACGGTCGCCATCGTCGGGTCCGCCGGTAACTACGGCTACGGCACGGTCGATCCGATACGTGAACTCGGCGCCATCGCTCTGGAGCACGAGATTGGACTCCACGTTGACGGTTGCCTCGGCGGCTTCATACTCCCCTTCGGCCGCGAACTCGGTTACGACATCGAGGCATTCGATTTCTCGGTGCCGGGCGTTACGACCATCTCCGCCGACACGCACAAGTACGGTTACGCCCTCAAGGGAACGAGCGTGCTGTGTTTCGCCGACGAACGACTGCGCAACAGCCAGTACTTTTATCTAACCGATTGGTCGGGCGGGAAGTACTGTTCGCCCGGAATGGACGGTTCGCGGTCAGGCGGCCTGCTCGCCGCAACCTGGGCTGCCATGGTCCATCTGGGCCGAACGGGCTACCGCGAATACGCCAAGGCCATCTTCGCCGCATCCTCGGCGATGCAGGACGCGGTGCGTGCCCACGACGCGCTACGCATCATGGGCAAGCCGAGTTTCCTCTTCTCGTTCACCTCGGACGAGTTCGACATCTACCACGTGAACGATTTCCTGCGAACGAGGGGCTGGCGAATGAACGGCCAGCAATATCCCAACGCGATCCACATGGCCGTCACGCGTCCCCAGACCCAACCCGGGACCGTCGAACGCTGGACCCAGGACCTCGAGGACGCGGTGCGCTATGCCCACGAGCACCGCGACGCGACACCCGCATCGGGAGCGATCTACGGAGGCGTCACGGGTGGGCCCACCGACGAGGCAGACGCGGTCATCAAGATGTTCATGGCCGCAATGATGGACCAGCAGATGTCCCTTCCGCACCAATGAACACTGACGAGTTCTGCCTCAGCATCGACCTCGGTACGGGGGTCCGAAGATCGGTCTCGTGACGCTCGAGGGGGAACTCCTGGCGCACGAGGTGCACCACGTGCGCATCAAGTTCACCGATGACGGCGGCGCCCCCACGACGCGAACGAATGGTGGGAACTCATTTGTGGGCATCCCGGCATGAATGTGGGTTGATTCAGACATCTGAAACCAGGACACGTTCGCGAGAACGTGTTTGATCGGTCCGAGCGTCACCATGATGAGAGCGAGCGCCGCGTTGGCGGAGTGAAATCCGTAGGCCCGGTTGATGATCAGACGCACGCGCCGATTGAGGTTCTCGTGGCGAGCATTGTTCACGCCGGTTGAATTCGCCCCGCCAAGTACCAAGCTTGTTTGGGTCACCGTGAAACGAGTACAGATCACGGGGCGGCCGCTCGTGTCGAGAACCCTTACCTCACAAGGGGAAGCGCCCAATTATTCCGCCGCGGAACCCACATTCATGCCGGAAGACCCAAAACTTTCACTATTTGATTGCCAACGCGTTCGCGGGTGACCCAATTCCCCGGCGAATATGCAATGGGGCGCTGACCAGAAGAAATTCGTACACGCCGTCCGCAGCGCAGTCACGCGCCAGCTCTTGGAGATCCCAGAGTTCGCCAATGGCGAAGCCGAGACGTCCGATGAGGACTCGGTGCAAGAAGCCGAAGGGTGCGCCTTGGGGCGACTCGTCGGGTGGCCAAACTTCGGTCGCGAAGGAATCCGAGACGACGGCCGACGCCCCGCTGTCCCACAGATACCGAGCCATGTCCTCACTGTGCTCGAGTCCCGGCGCCGTGAGGTTCGCGCTGAGAGCGACTCGACGTTCCTGGTCGAGTCCGCGGTACCATTCGAGGAAGCCCGTGCGAATCACTACCGCGCATCCCGGGCTGAAGTCTGTCCCCGTCACCGCACGAACGACCTCGAGCACTTCGACCGACACCGAGACCGGTCCGTGGGAGGCATCGGGGACCACGTCAGGTGCGAGCTCACGGGCACGTGGAAGATCGAGCAGCACCGCGCGAGTCACTACGCCTCGTTTCGTCCAGTGATCGATCGTATTGCGTCCTCCAATGAGGATGTCATCGACCGTTCGGTTGTTGTAGAAGACGTTCGGCCGGGCCGCCATGTGCGCCAAAGAATCCCACTGGCTCGAGATCTGAGGGAAGTAGTCGTCGAGGACGTCGTCGAGATCCTCCACCCCATCAGTTCCTCCTCTCAGCACCCGATGACGTGCGCCAGACCGGGTGGTGTCGAGTGGAGGATCGAACTCGTCGACCGGAGCGTCGAGACCAAAACTGACGCCCCGACGTACGAGTTGGGTCGCGTCGCGCACCGTCTCGGGTGTGATGAGATTCAGACGGCCAATGGAGTCCTCGGCGCCGAACAGACCCCAGGCGCTGGCCACGCCGTCATCGCCAAGGGGCAGATTGTCGTAAGTGGGGACCGTCAACGAATCCAATGTGATCCTTAAAGTCTGGGCGAACGCAGTTCGCCGAAGGCTGCGTCAGTGGCCGAGAGCGCACGATCGAGATCGGCGTCGGTCAAGGCCGCCGAAATGAACCAGTTATGACGAGGATGCAGATAGAGCCCGTGACGCAGTGCGGCCGCGGCGAACTGGGAAGCGATTGACCAGTCGACATCGCCCACGAAACTCAAGAAGGGCATCTGCGACGGCCCGGTCTGCACGATCTCGACACCTCGGCGTTCGGCTTGTTCTTGAATGCCCGCACGCAGAGCGTCGCCCATGCGAGTCATGTGTCCCACCGCGTCGTCACGTTCGAGCACGTCAAGGGTCGCGAGACTCGCCGCCATGCTCGCCGATGCGAACCAGAACGAACCCGTGGTGAAGATGCTCTGGACCGCGGCACGATACTTGTCATTTCCGAGGACCGCGGCCAGGGGGTAGCCGTTGGCGATGGCTTTGCTCCACGCCGAGAGATCCGGCTCGACACCCAACGGGTCCCAGCTACCTCCGAAATGGAGACGGAATCCGCAGCGGACGTCGTCGAGAATCAGGGCCGCGCCAATCTCGTCACAGATCATTCGCAGTCCGCGGGCGAACTCCGGATCGACAAACTCCTGGTCGTAGCCAGCGTCGTGACGAAAGGGCGACACCATGATCGCGGCCACGTCGTCGCTGAGTACGGCGCGCACGCTCTCAAGGTCGTTGTAGGTGTAGCGCACGAGGTTCGCCCGATCTTCGGGAGTCGTACCCGACTCGACGGGTGTGCACCACGGCGCCGCACCGTGGTAAGCGCCCTTTGCCACCAGCACCTTGCGTCGGCCGGTGGCGGCCCGGGCGATGGTGACGCAGAGCGTTGTGGCATCCGTTCCGTTCTTCTGGAACATCGCCCAATCAGCGTGCGAGACGACGCCCACCAGTCGCTCGGCCAACTCGACCATGCGAGGAGATGGACCGTTGAGACAGTCTCCCAGCGCCATCTGGCGGTTGAACGCCTCATCGACCTCGGGGTGGTGGTGACCGAGGATGACGGGCCCCCAACTACACATCAGATCGACGAACTCGCGCCCGTCGACGTCGGTGACGCGGGCACCGCGGGCGCTCTCGAAGAACTGTGGGTACTCCGCCGGCATGGCGGACATGTTGAGGTGCCCGTACATACCACCGGGGATCACTTGACGCGCGCGCTGTCGAAGTTCTGCATCGCGACTCCGGATCACATTGTCCCCACTCGCCTTCTCTCGGCTCTCATGAAGAGTCATCGTTCATCTCCTATTCCTGGCTCAGAATTCACAATCGTTGAAAGCAGTCGTTCGCTCGCTACCAGCGCTTCATGGTCACCAGTACCAGAGAGGATATGGGCGACTTGGCCCAACCCGATGATCCCCGCATCAGAACCCAGTCCGGTCGCCACGAGGCTCCCGCACACCGTGCCGACCCACGCCGCCTGAACGGGCGAGAGCCCGGCCAATAATCCAGTGAGAAATCCTGCGTCGAAGCCGTCGCCGCAGCCAGTGGTGTCGACGACCGTCACGTCCAGTGCCGGAAGGGCAACGTCGGATGTTCGGTCGATGACGCGACATCCCTGCTCGCCGCACGTCACGGCCACTCCCCTCACCCCAAGATCGAGAACCCGATGGGCCGCTACGCGAAGATCGTCGGTCTCGGCCAAACCGAGCAACTGTTCTTCGTTCGGACAAAACCAATCGGTGTGCCGAAGTACCGGTGCGAGGGATTCCAACGATTCGCCTCCACCGTTTCGAAGGATGTCCATCGTCACGATCGCGCCGCGAACGTGCGCTTGCTCCGCCAGGTCGGCCAGATCAGCAGGATTCAGCCCGGTCATGGCGTCAAGACCTCCGAAGTGCACACCGGCCGCGTTCAGGACGGCGGCTCGCTGAGTCTCAGTCACGTCGGCGATCGTGAATGCGCCGTTGGCTCCAGGTGCGTGAAGGGCAGGGCGCTCACCATTGGGGCGTATCGGAAGGATCGTGGCGGAGGTGGGTTGGCCGACCAGGCGGCTTATCAGATCAGTCCCAACTCCATAGCCCTTCAGCAACGCGAGCACAATATCGCCGAGCACGTCCTCACCGATCGCCCCGATGTTCTCAACGTGCACGCCGAGTTTTGCGAGGTCGACACTGGCACCGGCTGCCGTCCCAGCGGCGGTGACTCGGATCTCGTCGATGATGACGGATCGCTGACCAGGCGGAATCTCCGAGACAGGCCGACCCAGCACATCGAGGATGTGGACACCAAAGCAGACCACCGGTCCCAGGTTCGTCATTTGTCTCATGACTGCACCTTCGCGTTGGTGAGCCCTCCGTAGCGACGTCGGCGGATCTCGTCTTCGACTTCACCGAGCTCCGAATCGCTCAGGATCCGAGGTGAGCCGTAGTCGAGTGACTTGCGGTACACGCGCGCCAGCCATTCGAGCAAGAGGGCGTGCTCGTAGGTCTGGGCGAGCGTCTTGCCCCTGACTACCGCACCGTGGTTCTGCAAGATGGCAGCATTATGGTCTTGCATGACCGCGACGGTTGCGCTCGCCAAACCGTCTGAGCCAAACCTGGTGTAACCAAGAACCGGCACCGTATGTCCGAACGCCACGATGTTGTAATGGACGGCGGGAAGTTCATCACGCACAAGCGAGAGGGCAACCAATTCCTCGGAGTGAGTGTGCACGACGGACGTGGAGTCAGTTGCCAGATAGATTCCCGAATGCATTGGCCATTCCGAGGACACGGCAGCTCTGCCCGCCACCTGTTCACCGTCGAGTGTCATAACACAGATGTCCTCGACCGTCGTCTCTAGGTACGAGATGCTGCTGGGCGTGATGGCGATGAGGTCACCAACGCGAACGCTGAGGTTTCCCGACGTTCCCAGTGCCAATCGGTCGGTCAGAAGTCGGACCCCGTACGTGACCAGATCACGTCGAGCGGCTTCAATCGCTTCTTCGTCACTTTTGGCTTGACCCATTTCCGACCCCCCATCGACCGCATTACAGTATGTCGGGATGTTATACGGACGACCGACAAAAATCAATGTGGTGGTCTACACTGAAATACGACCAACATAAGGTTGGTGAGGTTTCGACCTTGAACAGAGTGAGGTTGCTTGCCCAAGATTGTCGACTGGGAAGCTCGCAAAGATGAGATCTTGCAGGCCACGTGGCGGGTCATCGCCCGTGATGGCCTGTCACGTACAACGGTACGGGCGATTGCCCGGGAGGCGGACTGCTCATTAGGAATCCTGTCGCACTACTTCGACGACAAGATGGACATCCTGGCTTCGGCCCTCTTACTGTGTCACCGACGGGTTCGTGAGCGGACCGAAAAGAAGGTAGTCGGCCTCAACGGGATGTCGGCTCTGCGCATTGCCATGCTCGAAGCTCTGCCTCTTGACGCCGAGCGCCAACTCGAGGCACGCATCGAAGTCAGTTTTTGGGGACGCATTCTCTCCGATGCGAGATTGTCCGAACTCGGTCAACTCGAGGTCAACCTTCTAGCATCGCGCCTCAGAGGCCATCTCAACGAGGCGCGCGCTGCAGGCGAACTCCGCGAAGACCTGAACCTCGATCTCGCGACCCAGGAACTCCTGGTGCTCATTGACGGCGTCAGTGTTGAACGGACCCACTTTCCCGCCTCCGTGCCGCCGAAGCGCCAAATTGAGATGCTCGAGCGTCGGCTTTCGTCCTTCCAGGTGCCGGTATAACCTCTCTGCTCAGAAATCATCCTCACCGGAATGTGAATAGTGTTTTCTCTTGCAGATCCCTCTGATCCAACCCAGGCGGTCCACCAGCAGTACCAACGACTTTCGAATTCTTTCATTAAGTCGTGCTACTCAAATCCCACCGTTTGTCCCACCGCTGTGCTGAAAACCGTGATCTAAGCAGACATGGCGGGCCTGCGCAAAGATCAAGATTGACGCCACCTCCGACAAATTCATCGTGGGCAGTTACGTGGTTATCGCATAGACCGAATTGCCGGCGCTAGCGTGACGCCGCTTGCCTTTACTCCCAAATATCGGGTTGGGTTTTAACCCAAACCGCGAGGGAATTGCGCCGGTTTTCTTGGAGGGACAGGCCTCATTCTAGGCCTCATATTTCTGCAACACCACGAGACCAGACCGACACACAACAACACGATTCCTTGAAATCAAACGACATACGCAACGAGACCGACACGTCGCAACCATCCGCAAGCTTCTTTTAATCACAAGGTGCCGGGATCGAGACCCAGGCGGCCCACTGAGAAGAAGTGAACGTTCACGCTCTCGGACCCAACGGTCGCGGTACTTCTGAACGAAATCGAAGTAATTGCATTTGGACACGATTGCGAAACGGGGTCCACTTGTATTTGTGATCCATGTTGCGCAGCGCGAGGGGCCTCATTTCAGG
>PLKM01000021.1 GCA_003141095.1 Acidimicrobiaceae bacterium
ACGGGAGCGGGACTTCCGCGCGAAGCTCCGCGCGTAAATCGACCCTAAGCCTAGGGCACGAGCAATCGTCCGAGGCCTCAATCCAAATTGCCCGGTACTCTCAAGACAAAGATGTCTTTGTTCTTTATTTGTCGGCGGTCGCCCGCTAATCGTCTCCCGGAAGCGGCTCGGCGTCGAGACGGTCCTTCGAACGCGAAGTTCGGTCGACACGCGCTTCGCAGGGCGAGCCGCAACGCTTCAGGCGAAGGCGCGTCCCTCCTCGGACCCGCCGGACGGGTCGTCCGACGGGTCGCCGACTCGAATCTGGCGTCCCCTCGCCGACAGCGCGAAGGTCGCAACGACCGCGCACCAGAGGGCGGCGGCGAAGGCGAGATGCACATCGGCGAACTCGGTGTGCGAGGTCTCGATGGCGCTCAGAGCCCCGACCACGATCTGCGTGACGAGCAGCGCGAGGGCGCCGATCGCGAACTTCCGCTCCACTGCGTCGGCGACCCCGGAGCGCAGCAGCGAGAGAAGAAAGGCCACCACGATCACCGATCCGATGAGGACAATGGACCGGTGCACGATCTGTATGGTCACGAGCCCCATCGCCGCCGGACTCGAGAGACACGCCGGCCAGGACTTGCACGCCGACTGCGCTCCGGCGTTGACGACGACCGAGCCAGAGACGAAGACCAGGTAGAGCGACACGACCGCGGCCGACCCAAGCCGGCCCGGACCGTGCACCAGTGACCAAGAGCGGTCCGGCGCGATGAATGACGCCACCGCGGTGACGCTCACCACACCGAGGAACAACGTGGCGACCAGGAGATGCAGCGCCACGGTGACTGGAGCGTTGTTGGCGAGCACCGTGATCGCGCCGAGCACGATCTGCACGACTATGACGCCCACCGACACCAAGGCCGGACCGCGAACGTGACGCACCGAGTCCCCGGCGCGCAGCACCGTGATCGCCAGCGCGATGATGAGGATGGTCACCAGCGAAGCGAGGAAGCGATGGGACTGCTCCATCAGAGGATGGAAGCTCGCAATTGGACCGGCGTCGCCCGAGCACAGTGGCCAGCCCTTGCACCCCATCCCGGAATTAGTCACCCGAACGGCGCTTCCCAAGACGATGAGAGCGAAAGTGAAGACCAGCGTCGCAAGCGCCAACGCGCGAACCCACCACATGGAAGCGTCTCGAGGCAGCCTTTCCTCGTCGGCGACTGAACTGCGCGACATCATGAACCGCGCATTTCGCAAGCGGTCGCGTACGACGCACGAACCTCCTCGGCCTTCGCGGCCCCTGGGTCGTTCATGCGCTTCATGCAGTCTCCTTGAAGTTCCCTGCTCTTGGCAACACAGATATCGGTCAAGATAGTGCCAGCTCGGCCGACACCTCCTAGGGCACAAAGTCCCTGCGGGGACGTCAGCGGCGAACCTGCGCCATTGCATCATCCGGGTCGCCAACGCGTCCAACACGGACGCCAAGGCGATTCGAATCGTCTTCGCCAGTGCGACCACATCGTTACCACTGCCGGTCGCCAAGGCGCTCGGACCCTCGTATTCCGCAGCAGATGGTGCGATCGTCGCCGATGGCATCGAACTTGAATGATTACGTCATCACGGTCGCCAACGCTGACGGGACCGACGCCGCGACCGACCCAATCACCTTTGCGCCGCTGACCGTCGCGAGGTCCCTCGTGGTGCGCCCCTCCACCGGCTTGAGGAACGGCGATTCGGTCGAGGTCTCTGGGTGAATCAGGCTAGGTTTCCTAGAGACTGTGACGCAGTTATTAACGGCAGCCGTTCCCCGCAGCCACTTCCCAATCGAGCTGTAGCGAGGATTAAGAACAACGAGGCCGCTGTGTCTGGAGGGGCATAAGCGGGAAAAGATAAAGACGGTTCGTCCAGATCGCGTAGGAGACCACGTCGTTATCACCGCTGAAATTTACATTCCAACCGGCCGCATTTGCGTTCCAAAAGTGAGGGGTCTACGCAACTTTCAGACGTTTAGAAGTCCTAGTCACAACTAATTCGCGGAAGTCCCACGGGAGCGGGACCTCCGCGCGAACCTCCGACAGATCCCACGCGCCAAATCGTTCCAAAGTCTACGCCGTGAGAGGTCCTGGGAAGCTTCAGGCACCGCGAAGCGGATGTGCACGAAACGGCGACACTACGGGGCTTGCGAGGGCGCCCCGAGGGACTCACGTCAATCATGCCAAGTGGGCGGATGGAGATGGGGCCCTTCGTCGCTAACCTGTCTGTCGCATGACAATCCTCATTGACCTACAAAAAGTCGCCCTGCAAGGCTCTGATCGGGCCCTCTTGGACAACCTCTCGTTGACAATCTCCTCGGGAGACCGAATTGGCGTGGTTGGCATCAACGGAGCCGGTAAATCAATCTTGCTCAACATTATTGCCGGGAATTTGGCACCTGACTCGGGCGACATCCGCCGAGGCCGAGGTGTCCAGGTGGGCTTCTTGGAACAGATTCCCACGTTGCCCAGTGGAACGGTGCGTGCGGCCCTGGGATCAGGGTGGCAGGTCGACGCGGCGCTCGATCGATTGGGAATGCTGGGTGCCGCCGATATCGACACGGCCCACCTCTCCGGGGGGCAACTCAAGCGCGTTGCGTTAGCTCGAATCTTTGCCGAGGCCAACGATGTGCTCATTCTCGACGAACCGACCAACCACTTGGACTTGAGCGCCATTCAGTGGCTGGAGCAGCAGATCGTCAACTTCCGCGGTGCCGTGGTCTTAGTAAGCCACGACCGGTTCCTGCTCGACCAGGTCACCACGCGCATGGTCGAAATCGACCGCGGCAAGACATTCGTCCACGCGGGGGGCTACTCGCGGTTGCTGGAGGCCCAGGCCGAGCGCGAAGAACAAGCGGCCTCGGTTGAACAGACGCGCCGCAACCTCGCCCGCACCGAGTTGGCCTGGCTACGTCGAGGCGTCAAGGCCCGCTCCACGAAGCCGCAGGCTCGCATCGACGCGGCCGAGCGCCTGCTCAGCAGTCGCCCAGAGGCCGCGGCTCGGGCCGGGACCCTCGAACTCAGCGTTGACACGCCTCGCCTCGGCACCATGGTGATCAGAACGCACAACGTCACCTTCTCGTATGACAACGGGCGTCAGATTCTCCGCGACGTGAACCTCGAGCTCGGTCCGGGTGACCGCGTGGGCATTGTCGGACCGAACGGCGCGGGAAAATCGACCTTCGTGAATCTCCTCGCTCAGCAGGCCGAGCCCTCGACGGGAACGGTGAAGCACGGTCCCACCGTGGTGACGTCCTATTTCGAGCAGAACGGCGGTAACTTCAATTTGGAAGCAACCGTGCAAGAGCTCGTCGCGGGCCCTCAGGGTGTCCCCGGCTCCCCCGCCGACGTGGCTCTCATGAAGCGATTTTGGTTCACCGGAGCGCTGCCCTCCACAAAGGCCAGGGAACTCTCCGGCGGCGAGCGGCGGCGACTGCAGTTGCTGCTGGCCCTGGCGGTGCGTCCCAACGTGCTGTTTCTCGACGAACCAACCAACGACCTCGATCTGGAGACAATTCGCCTCGTTGAAGAATTTCTAAGCCAGTGGCCCGGCACGTTGATCGTCGTTTCCCACGACCGCACGTTTCTCAGCCGCACCACCGACCGCCTACTGGAAGTTCACGAAGACGGGACCATCACCGATATTCCCGGCGGTATCGACGCCTGGATTGCCAGGGCCGCCGGCGTCGTCACGAGTGCGCAGCCCCGTGCCGATGTCCCTGCATCTTCGACCTCCGCGCCAGCCGCATCATCGGGCGTTCCCCGTGGTCGCCAGATTCGCGAAGCTGCAAAAGAGATGTCCCGTCTCGATCGACGACGAAACACGCTCACCGAGAAAATCTTGGCCTCACTCGATCACCTGGAGCAAGCGAAGCTCGGTTCCGAATTGGAAAGCGTGCAAAAGGCGTTGAGCGCGGCGGAGGATCACTGGTTGGCGTTGGCCGAGTAGGGCCAACGTCGAGCCAACTCCAGTGTTAGTGGGTCCACCGCGTTCGCCTTAGCCGGGTCACGATACAAGAAGCGACGAACCCGATCCGACCTCGCCATCGGCGCGAAAACCCTCTTGAGTTCCCGCGAATCGAGCAATTGTCGTGTCGCGAACGTCTGCGTCGTGTCCAGGGCGTACGGTGGTCTTCGAAAAGCGGGTGCAATGGACGCTTTCGGCGCTCCCACGCCGTCGCGAATGAGGTGAGTATTGACCAGTGACCAACTTCCTATCCCAGGGGTGAAAGCGGGGGCGATCCGTCCCAAGTGGAGCGAGGTATTGCGCTCCGCTCTGGCGCACATGAAGAGTAATCGTGTCAACATTGCCGCGGGTGCCTTTGCGTACCGCTGGTTCCTCGCCATCTTCCCGATAATCATTGCCCTGTTGGGAGTTGCCACGCTCGTCACGGTCCCGCGCAACGTGGTGGTCAGCCTTATCCACGGCGTCGCAAAGTCGCTGCCCTCCGGAGCGGCCCAGGTATTCACGCTGGCGATCTTGCACACCGCTCAACGCACCGGCGCAGACCTCTGGACCACGTTGGTGGCGAGCGTCGTGGCCCTGTGGAGCGCCACCTCAGGAATGGTGATGGTGGAAGAAGGATTGGACATGGCCTACGGCCTCCCCTCGGATCGCTCGTTCCTCGCCAAGCGATTGGTGGCGGCACCGCTCCTGCTCGGGGCGACCGTCCTCGGCGGGGCCGCATCGGCACTCATCATCTTTGGTCCGCAGCTCGGCAGCCTCATCAGGGAAGTCGCGCCCTTCGCCGGCTCCGCGTTTGCGACCGTCTGGACGATTCTGCGCTGGGTCATCGCGCTCGCACTCATGACGCTGTTGTTCTCCATCCTCTACTACGTTGCTCCCAACCAACCCCGACGCCGGTGGCGTTGGACTAGCCCCGGGGCCCTGCTCGCCACGGCGTTGTGGGCTCTGGTATCGCTCGGCTTTTCCTTCTACACCTCCAACTTCGGATCTTATGGACGGACCTACGGCGCGTTCGCCGGCGTCGCGATTCTCATCTTCTGGCTCTACCTCACCGGACTCGCCATTCTGGTCGGGGGAGAAGTAGACGCCGCCCTTGAACGCCTCGCCACCCAGGAGAATCCCTGAGGTTGCGCTTTCGCAATCTCGCTCAGGGCGTCAGGGCGAGACGGACCGGTGAAGCGCGGGTAACCCAATTCAGCGAACGACTCCTGCGAAATCCCACGCCACCCATCGCACGCTCTCGCCACGTACGACCGTCTTCTTGGAATCCGCGACGCCAGTGGCTTGAAGGAACTCCGAGCGATCTTCCCGATGGCACGGCATCGGACGATTACTGTGGCGGAGTAGACGAAATGGCGAGAAAGCAGGGCCAGAAGTGTCTGATGAACCCAGCGACAACCGGTCTTTGACGGGTCAGCCGGGCTCGGAGTTCACACTTTTCGCGAACGAAGTCAATAGCGGGCTCGCCCGCTTCGACAACGCCTACCGGGATTTTCTCGCCGGCCACGTCGACGTCGCCGGCTCCATCGTGAACGATCCCGTGAACGATCTGGTGCAACGTATTGCCGTCAGCCGCGCCATTATTGGTCGAATTGACCGGATCTTCATCCCCGAGGCCACGGCGAGAGCCCTCGGCTCGCCGGGCCAGCCCGGCAATCCCGAATCGGCTCGAGAGCTCGCGGATTCCATCGTCACGGTCTTTTCAACGTTGCTCCAGTGGGGTCGTGACGCCCGCAGCGCGGTCGTCGACCCTCAGTGGCAGACAATCTACGCGGCACTCGCCAACTTCGCTCGCCAACCACTGCTCCAAATCAGATCGTTCGCCGATGACATCGCCGCGAAGGCCGAGGCGTTGCGGGCCGAGCTCGGGGCGGGGCGGGCGCCGTCGACCACCATGGCGATCACCCTCGAGATCGCGGTGGGCGCGGGTGAAATGGCCGCCCTCAGTGCCGCGATCGCCGTTGCCGACGTCGTGGCGCGGCCCTCGCGCAAGAGGGCGAGGCGCTTTCGCCGATAGTCTCGCCTTGAACGGTGGCGACCCAGAGCGCGACGCCATCCGCATGATCAGTCTTGATCCGCCAGAAAGGCTTCGACCACTTCGCGATAGTGCTCGGGCTCTTCAACGAACGGCATGTGACTCGACTGTTCGAAGACCTCCCAGCGAACGTCGGGGATGTTGTCGAAATACGGTTGCACCGTCGCCGGTGTCGCTTCGTCGTAACGTCCGGAGAGCAGCAGCGTGGGTGCCGTGATGCGTGACACACGGTCCACGACGCTCCAGGTGCGAAGTGACCCGATGCAGAAGAACTCATTCGGGCCGTTCATGGTGTTGTATACCGTCGAGTCCTGCGCCATGAATTCCATGGTCTTCAACAACCCGGGAGGAGTGGGAAGAACCCGGCACACGTGCTCGTCGTAGTAGACCTGCGTGGCGGCGAGGTACTCGGGGTCGCTGGTGGTCCCCGCCGCCTCGTGCCTGTCCAGTGCGTCTTCGATCTCCCGAGGTAGCTCGGCGCGCAGTCTCTTTGCTTCGCTGACCCACAGTTCCATCGACGCCGGCGAATTGCTCAGTATCAGACCCTTGAGCCCGCGCGGTCGAAGGATCGCGTGTTCCGCGCCGAGCATGCCGCCCCACGACTGGCCCAGCAGGTGATAGCCGTCGGCAATCTTCAGAGCATCCAGGAGATTGTCAAGCTCGGCCAAGAAGAGCGCCACCGTCCAGAAGTCGGCGCCCTTGTCGGGCAACAGTGTCGACCGGCCGCCCCCTAGTTGGTCGTAGTGAATGACTGGCCTGCCGGACTCGCCAACTGCCGCCACGTTGACGAGGTAGTCGTGCGAGCAGCCTGGTCCGCCGTGCACGACGACGAGCGGCGTCACGCCCGTTGAAAGGTCGCCCGTCACTCGGTACCACGTGCGCCACTCGCCGAAGGAGAGGAATCCTTCGCTTGCGGGGTCCGAACTCATGGCACGACACTACGTCGTGAGGACCCGGACCCGAGCCTTCCCATTCTTAGACATCTCTTAGCCAGCCTTGCAACGGCGTTGGCAGAGCCCCGCCAAAATGACCACCAGACACGGTCGAAAGGACTACCAGTGAACGCAGTACGCCGAGGCATTCGAAATGCCTTCAGAAACGCGATGCGCTCGGTGGGGGTGGTGGTGATCCTGGCAGTGGCTATCGCCCTGTCCATTTCCATGCTGATCGCGCGCGACGCCGTCACCACCAAGATCAATACGGTGCGCGCGTCGACGGGTAATACCATCACGGTGTCGCCGAAGGGATTCTTCGGCGGCCAGGGTGGTGGGACCCCGCTCACGACGGCCCAGATCAATGATCTCTTGGGCCTATCGAACGTGACGGGCGTTCAGGAGTCGCTGAGCGAAAATCTGACGACCACCGAAACCTCCCTCAAATCTCCCACGCTGGCCGGTTTCCTCGGACGACAGTTCGGTGGTTCCGGCGCCGGTGTCGGGGGAAGCTCTTCATCAACCACGACCTTCACCATCCCCGTTCGAGTCACTGGCACCAACAGCCCCGGTAACGCCGTCACGGGTGGCGCCAACGGTGGCGGTAGCGAGAAGTTGACGTCGGGCAAATCGTTCAGTCCCACATCAAACGCTGACGTCGCCATCGTCGGCAGCACCCTCGCGTCCAAGAACAAGCTGAAGGTCGGCTCCACGTTCACCGCGTGGAGCACCAAGATTACGGTGGTCGGCATCTTCAACGCCAGCTCGACGTTCACCGACTCGGACGTGTTGATGCCACTGGCCACGGTCCAGAAGCTCGCCGGTGCGTCGGGTGAGGTCACCTCCGCCACCGTTGTGGTGAACACGATTGACAACGTCGCCAGCGTCGACAAGGCCATCTCCAAGAAGTTGGGTTCGGTCGCGGACGTCACCTCGACCCAGGCCACCGCCGAGGCGCAACTCGCACCACTCAATTCGGTCAAGACCATCTCCACGTACACCCTGATCGGTTCGGTGATCGGCGCCGCGATCATTCTCCTGCTCTCCATGCTCATGATCGTGCGTGAACGACGCCGCGAAGTCGGAGTCCTGAAGGCGCTGGGAGCGCCAAACCGCTCGATCATCATGCAGTTCATCGCCGAATCAACCACGTTCACGGTCCTCGGTGCCATCGTCGGATTCCTCGGCGGCATCCTGGTAAGCAGTCCGATCACCTCGGCACTGGTGAACGCATCAGGGGGCTCGACCTCGACGGGTGTGAGCGGTTTCGTTCGCCGTACGGGAGGTAGTGGATTCACCGGCGGTGGCAGTGGGTTCACTCCCCCTGCCGGCGCCACCGGCGGCGGTCTTCGATTCGGAGGGCTCCACAGCACCGTGACCCAGCTCCACACCTCAGCGGGATGGTCGACGCTGGGCTTCGCCCTGATCGCGGCCATCATCATCGCCGCCCTTGGTAGCACCGTTGCGACAGCAACGATCGTAAGAATCCGTCCCGCCGAAGTCTTGAGGAGTGAGTAATGCTGAAGGTAGAGAATCTCGACAAGACGTTCAACACCGGGGGTGGAAACGTCCACGCCGTCCAGAAGGTGTCGTTCACCGCCAACGACGGAGAGGTGGTCGCCATCATCGGAGCGAGCGGCAGCGGCAAGTCAACGCTGCTCTCGCTGCTCGGGCTCTTGGACTCACCCGACGCCGGCAGCATCGACATCGACGGCGTGCAGCTGGCGAATCTCGACTCGTCCGGTCAGACGAAGTACCGATCCACCCAGGTCGGCTTCGTCTTCCAGCAGTTCAACCTGATTCCCAACCTCAGCGCGAAGGAGAACGTGATGCTGGCGCTGGAGTTTGCCCACTGGCCCAAGCAGGACCGCAGCGCGCGGGCCGAGGCGATGCTCACGATGGTGGGCCTGGGCACCGACAAGGCGGATCGTCGCCCGGCAAAACTGTCGGGGGGCGAGCAGCAAAGAGTTGCGATCGCCCGGGCCTTCTCCGCCCAGCCCAAACTCATCCTCGCCGACGAACCAACCGGAAGCCTCGACCGTTCGACCGGCCAGAAGATAGTTGCCCTCCTGCACGAGGCGGCAACCCAGCAGCACGCGACCGTGCTCGTCGTGACCCACGACGAGAAGATCGCCCAGATGGCGGACCGGCGACTCGAGATCGAAGACGGAGTGCTGAAGGAAATCGCCTAGACCAAGCAGTTATTGGCCTTTGGAGTAGCCTCGTATCCTCTATGGCTCTCTCAATCGGTATCGTCGGACTTCCCAACGTCGGCAAGTCGACGCTCTTTAACGCGCTGACGAACAACAACGTTCTGGCGGCCAACTACCCCTTCGCGACCATCGAGCCGAATGTTGGCGTGGTGTCGGTGCCGGACCCCCGCCTCGCCAAGTTGGCGATGGTCTTCGGGTCGGAACGGATCCTTCCCGCCTCGGTCACCTTTGTCGACATCGCCGGGATTGTTCGCGGGGCTTCGGAGGGCGAAGGACTGGGCAACCAGTTCTTGGCCGCAATTCGAGAGTCGAACGCCATCTGCGAGGTCGTGCGGGTTTTCGAGGACGATGACGTCATCCACGTCGACGGCAAGATCGACCCCGCCGGCGACGTCGCCACGATCGAAACCGAACTCATCCTCGCCGACCTGCAGACCGTCGAAAAGGCGGCCGCCCGACTAGAGCGCGACGCCAAGCGCGGTGGTGACGCCGCGATCAGGCTCGCCGAAGTGAAGAAGGCCGAAGCCGCGCTCAACGAGGGACGCGTCATCTCGAAGGTTCCCGCCAAGGAGCTCGACCACGAAGCGCTCGCGGACCTGCATCTGCTCACCGACAAGCCCTTCATCTACGTGTTCAACGTTGATGAGGAGACGCTCGGCCACGCAGCGCGGCGCCAAGAGCTTGAGGCGTCAGTGGCTCCGGCCCCGTGCGTGATTCTCTGCGCCAAGGTCGAGGCGGAGCTCTCCGGACTCGACGAAGACGAGGCGCTCGAGTTGCTGCAGTCATTCGGCCAAGAGGAGTCCGGCCTCTCGCTCCTGTCGCGGGTGGGCTTTCACGCCTTGGGGCTGCAGACATTCCTCACCGCCGGACCGAAGGAGACCCGGGCCTGGACGATTCGCCAGGGCGCCACCGCTCCCGAGGCTGCGGGAGAGATCCATACCGACTTTCAAAAGCACTTCATCAAGGCCGAGGTCGTGGCTTTCAACGACCTCATGGACGCCGGCACGATGGTCGCGGTTCGAGCCGCCGGCAAGGCGCGCATCGAGGGCAAGGACTACGTGATGCGAGATGGTGACGTGGTGGAGTTCCGCGTAAACGCCTAACCACTACGATTTAGGCAGGCGTATGCGACAGAGGTCGGCGCCTGACGACCACTACTACTGCTTAGGAGCATCATGACCTCTGGCGCCTTTGACTTCAAAGTTGCTGACCTTTCCCTGGCCGACTTCGGTCGCGCTGAAATCACCCTCGCCGAGCACGAGATGCCCGGCCTCATGTCCATGCGCGAAGAGTTCGGCGCCGCCAAGCCCCTGACGGGCTCGCGCATCGCGGGGTCGTTACACATGACCATTCAAACGGCCGTGCTCATCGAGACGCTCGTTGAGCTCGGCGCTGACGTTCGCTGGGTGAGTTGCAACATCTTCTCCACCCAAGACCACGCCGCGGCGGCAATAGTCGTTGGCCCCACGGGAACGGCCGAGAATCCTCAGGGAGTCCCGGTCTTCGCATGGAAGGGCGAATCACTCGAAGAGTACTGGTGGTGCACCGAGCAGATGCTGCGNNGACTCTGAGGAGTACCGGGTGATCCTGAGACTGCTCAACAGGATCATCTCGAGCGGCGAGAAGCTCTTTGGTCCAATGGCCCGCGACATCATTGGCGTCTCCGAGGAGACCACCACCGGCGTGCACCGACTCTACGAAATGGAGCGCGACGGCGTACTCCTCTTTCCCGCCATCAACGTGAACGACGCCGTCACCAAGTCGAAGTTCGACAACAAGTACGGTTGCCGGCACTCGCTCATCGACGGAATCAATCGCGCCACCGACACCCTGATCGGGGGCAAGGTCGCCGTGGTGTGCGGCTACGGTGACGTTGGCAAGGGCTCGGCGGAGTCACTGCGCGGCCAGGGCGCTCGCGTGATCATCACCGAGGTCGACCCCATCTGCGCGTTGCAAGCGGCCATGGACGGATTTCAGGTCACGACACTCGAGGAAGCCCTCCCCTACGCCGACATCATCATCACCGCGACGGGCAACAAGGACATCGTGACCGTCGAGCACATGCAGACGATGAAGCATCAGGCGATCCTCGGCAATATTGGCCATTTCGACAACGAGATCGACATCGCCGGACTCGCGGCGCTACCCGGCGTGAAGCGCGAGAACATCAAGCCTCAGGTCGACAAGTGGATCATGCCCAGCGGACGAGCCATCATCTTGCTCTCCGAAGGTCGCCTCTTGAACCTGGGCAACGCGACCGGCCACCCGAGCTTCGTCATGAGCAACTCGTTCACCAACCAGACAATGGCTCAGATGGAGCTCTTCATGAACAACTCGAACTACGACAAGAAGGTCTACGTGCTGCCCAAGCACCTCGACGAGAAGGTGGCGCGGTTGCACCTCGACGCGCTCGGCGTCAAGCTCACCAAGCTTTCGAAGCAGCAGGCCGACTACATCGGCGTATCGGTTGAAGGCCCCTTCAAGCCCGACACCTACCGCTACTAAGTAACACCCGCTTCGTTGACGACCCCGGGGAGCGATCCCCGGGGTCGTTCTTTCGCTCCGCGAGAACGAAGGTGACGATGCATCNNTTGCCAGTGTTACGTGGCTACCGGGCCTGGTCCGCAAGGGCGTAGCGTCGACAGTGCTCGAGGTACGTCCGTTCGTGATCGATCAGCAGTCCCACCACGTTGGTCCACAACCACGAAGGGGCGTCGAGGTCTGGGCTCCGGTTGCTCGAGAGCTCGTTCTGCCACGACGATCGCGTCGACGAATCCATCTGGCGAGCGTGGGCGAAGCCGACCACGGTCGCTAGATAAGCAGCTGTCTTCATCACTTCGTCGGACATCATCCGATTAAGTTCCAGCGCGAGGTCCTGGGGAAGGAGTTCTCGAATGAACACCGGCCGATCGAGCAAAGTAGTCGCGCTCATGCGTTCGCCCAGAAATGGGGAGATATGAAGCGCTCCCTCCACGACTCGCTGACCGTAATCGTCGGGCATCTCGGCGCCCTTCGCCGCGGGGGCCACTGACGCTACGGCCTCTTTGATGTCCATGAGGCAAAGCTCGGCTGGATTTAAGGTCTCATCAGAAACGCCAAGCAGGGCGCCGTAGCGAAGCAGGCCGAGTGAGCTGCACCCCTTCATCCAATACGCAGAATCAATGACGTCGACCTTGGCCTCATCCGAACGAGATTCGACCATGGTGACCACCCGGGCGACCGAACGATCCGAGAACACCGATTCAATGGCCCCGCGCTCGTCTTCGGTGATGGGCCAGAACTTCGGTCCCAGGGGAATCTTCGGACGCGTGTCCCCAATATGCTCCTTCGCCAGTTGCTTCCAGGTGCGCCTGCGCGCCTCACGCATGGCAATCCGCACGGCGTCGGGCGGTTCTGAATTGTCCTGCGCTTCGTCAAAGTCGTGCTCGAAGGCCGACTCGTAGCCTTCCATAACCGCCTCGAGCATGTGAGCGGTCACCACGCCGGGGAGATTCGAACCCCGCGCCGCCGACGCCAACGAGAGGGCGAGACGGATCAGGTCGAGGGCCGGGTTGCCAATGACGGTCTGGTCAAGATCACGGACGTGGATGCGGATCCGTCCGGCCGCGTCGGCCACGGGGCCCAAGTTCCCTACGTGACAGTCACCACATATCCAGATCGGCGGACCCTCGGGGACGCCGGGGGCCGAGGAAGAGTCCAGCCACTCGTAGAACTGTGCCGTGTTGCCCCGCACGAAACTATGGGCTGATTGGGCCATTTTGCGGTTCCGTTCGCGCGCGAGGACATCGCCACGTTCCTCGAAATGTGGCGGGGAGAACTTGACCTTCGACATGACTCCACTTTCGACGAGCCTGACAGGGCCTCGCTCCACGATACTGTTCACGGTCTTGTCGTCTCGCTTCGCCGAGAAGACGGCGTGAGAAGCCGCCGCTGACCCCTGGAGGTGTCGGTATTGTCGCCACCACGTGTCAGGGATTGCTCGGGCTACTCGAGTACCTCGTCCGGTCTCTCGACAACCCGGGCCGGGCGACTTCATGAAACTTGACGGCACCGATACCTCGCGCGACGAACTTTGCCATGATGAGAGGAGAGCGTGCGACGTAGTAGGACCCGCTGGTTCACTACCGAGAGGAGTCTCAAGATGGCGACGAACAGACGCGGAGCAACGGTGCTCGACGCCATTGGTTCGACGCCACTCATCAACGTCGATGGTCTTTGGCTGAAACTGGAATATTTGAACCCGTCCGGTTCCATCAAGGCGCGCATGGCCCGCTACATCATCGAGCGGGCCGAGCGAGAGGGACTTCTTCAGCCCGGCGACACCATTGTGGAGGCCTCGAGTGGCAACACGGGTAACGCGATGAGCATGGTGGCGGCGGTGAAGGGCTACAAGATGCTCGTGGTGATGCCCGAAGGTCTGAGCCCCGAGCGCGCCGCGATCTCAACCGCCTTCGGCGCCCAGCTCGTGAGCGTAGGTAACTTCCACGTCAACGAGGCGCTCGCAATCGCTCGCGAACTCGGTGCGCGGCCCGGTCACTTTGCGCCTCACCAGTTTGAATCCGAATGGAACGTCGAGGAGAATCGGACTTGGCTCGGGCCGGAGATCCTCGCGCAGCTGCCCGACGGCACGCTGCCCGACGCCTTCGTCATGGGTGTCGGCACCGGCGGGACCCTCATCGGGGTAGGTCAGGCGATGCGCGCGGCGAACCCTCGCGTCTTGATAGTCGGTCTCGAACCGAGCGAGTCGTGCACCATCATGTGCGGCGACACCGGTTTACACAAGATCGAGGGCATCGCCGACGGCTTCGTGCCGGCGATCTACCAACGCCACAAGGAGATAGTCAATCACGTGCTCGCGGTACACAGCGATGACGCGGTTGCGGAGATGCGTCGACTCGCGCGTGAACACGGTCTTCTCGTGGGCCCGAGCTCGGGCGCGAACGTGGTCGCTGCCCGCCGACTCCTCGAACAGATACCCGAGTTGGAGACGGTGGTGACGATCTGCTGTGACGAAGGAGAGAAGTACCTCAGCGAGTACTTCACGCCAGCAGTCCATGCAACCGGCTATGTTTCGTCGGCCACCGCACCCGTCGTCACTGGCGACTAGACGGTCATCCCCTTCGCGGCCCGCTCTCAGAGCGGCGTCACGTACGCCCCGCCGATGCCGCCGTCGACGAGGAACGTCGACGCCGTCATGAACGACGAATCGTCGCTGGCGAGAAAGAGCACGGCACTGGCGATCTCCTCGGGCTCGGCGAAACGCCCCATCGGCACGTGAATGAGTCGGCGCGCGGCCCTCTCGGGATCCTTCGCGAAGAGCTCTTGCAAGAGCGGCGTGTTCACCGGTCCCGGGCACAGTGCATTGACGCGGATCCCCTCGCGGGCGAACTGAACGCCGAGCTCGCGGCTCATCGAGAGCACGCCGCCCTTCGACGCGGTGTAGGAGACCTGCGAGGTCGCCGAACCCATCACGGCGACGAACGACGCGGTGTTGATGATTGAGCCGCCACCGCGCTTTTGCAGGTGAGGTATGCCGTAACGACAGCACAGGTACACCGAGGTCAGGTTGACCTCCTGCACTCGACGCCACGCGTCCAGCCCCGTGGTGAGGATCGAGTCGTCATCGGCCGGCGAGATGCCGGCGTTGTTGAAGAGAATGTCAATGCCGCCGTAGATCTCTTCGGTGGCCTTGTAGAGCGCCTCAACGCTCGCCTCGTTGGCGACGTCCACGTTGACGTACGTGCCGCCGATCTCGGCCGCGGCGTCATTCCCTTCCTTCTGCGCGAAGTCCGCCACCACGACCTTCGCGCCTTCGGCGGCGAACCGTCGCGCCGTGGCCCGTCCGATGCCGCTCGCGGCTCCGGTAATTACAGCGACCTTATTGTCGAGACGACCCATCATTCCTCCGTTGATATAAATACATTCTTCTCTTCACTGAAGCCCAAGAGGGCATCCGGACCGAGTTCGCGTCCGATACCCGACTGCTTGAATCCACCAAATGGCGTCGAGTAACGCACCGACGAGTTGGAGTTCACCGAGAGCGCCCCCGTTTCCACGCCACGCGCCACGCGCAGGGCCCGACCGGTGTCGCGAGTCCAGATCGAGCCCGACAGCCCGTAGGGGCTGTCGTTCGCGATTCGCACGGCCTCGGCTTCGCCGCTGAACCTCACGACCGACACGACGGGTCCGAAGATCTCTTCATTGAACGCCCGACTCGCGAGGTCGGGCGTCTCGAGCACCGTCGGCGCGAACCAGTAGCCGGGGCCTTCGGGGGCGCTGCCGCGAAAGGCGACATTGGCTTCTTCCACGTACGACGCGACGCTCTCTCGCTGGGCGGCGGTGATGAGCGGGCCCATCTCACTCGCTTCGTCCGCGGGGTTCAGAACCTTCACGCCCTTGACCGCTGTTTCGAAGAGCTCCATGAAGCGGTCGTAGGCGCTGTCCTCCACCAGGATTCTCGACCGGGCGCAGCAGTCTTGTCCGGCGTTGTCGAACACCGCGTAGGGGGCGCTCGCGGCGGCCTTTTCGAGATCAGCGTCGGCGAAGATGATGTTCGCGCTCTTGCCACCGAGTTCCAGGGTGACGCGCTTCACCTGATCCGCGCAGCCCGCCATGATCTTTCGCCCGGCGGCATTGGAGCCGGTGAAGCAGACCTTGCGAACCGACTCATGCGTCACGAACCGGTACCCGACCGATGATCCATCCCCGGTGATCACCTGGAAGACGTCCTCGGGAATGCCGGCCTCGAGCGCCAGCTCCGCGAGTCGAACGGCGGTGAGCGGCGTGAGGGTCGCGGGCTTCAGGACGACCGTATTGCCCGCCGCTAACGCCGGGCCCAAACCCCATCCCGCGATGGGCATAGGGAAGTTCCAGGGAGCGATGATCCCAACCACGCCTAACGGCTCGTAGAACGTTATGTCGACGCCACCGGCAACCGGAATCTGGCGCCCCGAGTGACGCTCCGGGGCTCCGGAGTAGAAGTTGAGGACGTCGCGGACATTGCCCGCCTCCCATCGGGCGTTGCCAATGGTGTGCCCCGAGTTAGCGACTTCAAGCTGCGCCAGTTCTTCAATGTGCGAGTCAACGACGGCGGCGAAACGTCGCAGCAGCCGCGCACGATCGGCTGGCGTAACAGCCCGCCAGCCCGCGGCCGCCTTCACGGAGCGGGCGATTGCCAGATCGGTCTGCTCCAAGTCGAGCATCTCAACCGAGCCGATCGACTCCTCGGTTGACGGGTTGATAATCGAAAATGTGTTGCTCATAGTCTTTCAAATCCTCGGTAGCGTTCCCAGTCAGTCACCGCAGCGGCGTACGTGTCAACTTCAACGTGGCCCGCGTGCACGTAATGATCGACGACCTCGTCACCGAACGCGTCGCGCGCGACTTGACTGGCGTCGAACAGCGCCACCGCTTCCCTGAGATTGGTCGGGACCCGCGGCGCGTTGGTCACGTAGGCGTTGCCCTCGAAGGCCGACGCGAGAGGCAGCGATTCTTCGACGCCGCGTAGTCCCGCCGCAACGAGAGCCGAGACAGCGAGATACTGGTTGACGTCGCCACCAGGGATGCGGCACTCCACTCGAAGCGACGATCCGTGGCCCACGACGCGAAAGGCGCACGTGCGATTGTCGAGTCCCCACAGCATCGCGGTCGGCGCGAACGAGCCCGCGACGAAACGCTTGTAACTATTGATGTTTGGTGCGAGGAACAGCGAAAGCTCTCGCGAGTACGCGAGCTGGCCGGCGAGAAAGTGCTCGAACACCGGCGAAAAGCCATGGTCCCCGTCCCCGGCGAAGACCGGACGGTCGTCACCGTCTCGCAGCGAAAGATGGATGTGGCAGGAGTTGCCCTCACGCTCGTCGTACTTCGCCATGAACGTGAGACTGCACCCTTCTTGGGCGGCGATCTCCTTGGCCCCCAATTTGAAAAGCCCGTGCTCGTCGCACTTGTCGACCAGCGTGCTGTACTTGAACGCAATCTCGTGTTGGCCGAAGTTGCACTCACCCTTCACAGACTCGACCACCATGCCCGCGCCGCGCATTGACCGGCGAATCCGACCCAGCAGGGGCTCGACCCGCGAAGTCCCTTGTATTGAGTAGTCCACGTTGTACTGGTTGGCCGGCGTCATGTTGCGATACCCGGACGTCCACGCCTGCTCGTACGTGTCGTTGAAGACTATGAACTCGAGCTCGGTGCCGGTGAGTCCGGTCCAGCGGCGCTCGGCGAGACGCGATACCTGCTGTTGGAGAATTTGACGTGGCGACGGCGCCACGGGCTCGCCGACCACCGTTTCCACGTCAGCGAAAATGATCGCCGTCTTGTCGTGCCACGGGACCGAGCGAATGGTGGAAAAGTCAGGTTGGAATGCCAGGTCTCCGTAACCACGGTCCCACGACGTCAGGGCAAAGCCATCGACCGTGCGCATGTCGACGTCGGACGCGAGCATGTAACTGCACCCCTCAACCGGTGCGTCACCGATTTCATCGGCGAAGTAGGTCGCGTCGAGGCGTTTTCCCTGCAGGCGACCCTGCATGTCAGTGATCGCGAGGATGATTGTGTCAATGTCGCCGCTCCTGATGAGGTCGAGGAGTTCGTCACGCGCAAGACGACCGGGGGTTAAGGACTGCACTCATACTCCTCAGATTTGAATTCTCGCCGATAGTAACCGTCGCAACTCAACTTATCCAAAACCGCCCGTACCCATATTCAAAGTTTCCAACACTCGCGCGGCCTCAAACTCTGCGTCGCTGTTGCGCGACTGAACAGTCTGAGACCACGCTTACCTGTCAGTCGAAGAGCAACGAAACGATTCCGGTGGCCACAACGAAGCATTCACCAGCGAGGGTCTGGATATTTTGGCACAGTGACGTAGTGAAATTCACCCTCACCAGATGGCCCAACCGTGGAGTGGATCAGCGAATTGTTTTGGGACCGTGAATTCTCACGCATTCACCTTGCTCGGAACTTGTCCGAACTATAGGCTCGCACGAACCGACGTTTTGCCA
The DNA here is from genome assembly GCA_003141095.1 of Acidimicrobiaceae bacterium. Classification (GTDB taxonomy): domain Bacteria; phylum Actinomycetota; class Acidimicrobiia; order Acidimicrobiales; family RAAP-2; genus RAAP-2. Next base: position 18,167 of record PLKM01000021.1, read on the forward strand.
TCACCTTTGGGGGTACCAGTGGCCGACAACAATCAACCGCCTTCTGATGTCGAATTGAGTGACACCGAACGGCTCCACCAATTGGGTTACGCCCAAGAGTTGAAACGTGGAATGGGTTCGTTCTCGAACTTCGCGGTCTCATTCTCGATCATCTCCATCCTCACCGGGGGCATCACCACGTACTACCTCGGCATGGACGCGGGCGGCCCGTTCGTGATCACAATCGGTTGGTTCATCGTCGGCGCCCTGACGCTCTGCGTCGGATTAGGAATGGCCGAGATCACCTCGGCGTACCCCACCGCTGGCGGTCTCTACTACTGGTCCGCCCGGCTCGCGAAGAAGAACAAGGCGGCGTGGTCGTGGGCTTGCGGCTGGTTCAACCTGGTTGGCCAAGTTGCCGTCACCGCGTCCATTGACTACGGCCTGGCGACCTACGTGGGGTTCTTGGTAAGTCTTTACTCGAGCAGTTTCCACACGAACGTCCGATGGACGCTCTTCTTCTACGCCGTCATCCTGGTAGCCCACGGAACGCTCAACACCTTCCGGGTGCGGTTGGTCGGAATGTTGGCTGACGTCAGTGCTTGGTGGCACTTCGCGGGCACCGCGGTCATCGTGTTGGCGCTCCTGCTCATCCCGAGCCATCACCAGAGTGTCAGCTTCTTGTTCCATCACGAGAACCTGACCGGCTGGACCGGACCATTCGCCGGCGTCTACGCATTTTCGATTGGCCTGCTGCTCGCCCAGTACACCCTGACGGGATACGACGCGTCGGCGCACATGACCGAAGAGACGCACGGCGCGGCGACCGAAGGGCCGAAGTCCATCGTGCGGGCGATCTACATCTCGATCATCGCGGGCTTCATTCTCAACTTGGCGATGACGTTGGCGCTTCAGGGTGGTGCGAAGAACTACGCCGCCGTGGCGTTGAACGGGGCACCGGCCGGTGGAGTGATCTTCATCCAGGCGCTCACCGGGGCCGGCGGAAAACTACTGGTGATCATCTCAATGGTGGCAATGTTCTTCTGCGGCCTCGCTTCGGTCACCGCGAACTCGCGAATGATCTACGCGTTTTCTCGTGACGGCGCGGTGCCGGGACACCGACTGTGGCACCGACTGCACCCCGAGACCCGAACTCCTGTGAACGCTGTGTGGCTCGCGGTTGTCGGCGCTTTCATTCTTGGTCTCCCTTCGCTCTACCAAGTGGGTGGCTCATCGGTGGCGTTCTTCGCGATTGTCTCGATCGGCACGGTCGGTCTCTACGTCGCCTACGCCATTCCAATCTTCCTGCGCCTGCGCGCCGGCAAGAGCTTCGTGCCGGGTCCCTGGAATCTTGGCAAGTGGAGTCCGATCATTGGGACCATCGCCGTGGTGTGGGTGGTCATCATCACCATCCTGTTCTTCGCCCCGGCCTTCTACCCGTGGACAACGGCCGTCGACATCAACTGGTCGGGACCGGTCTTCGTGCTCGTGATGGCGATCGTCTTCATCTGGTACGGCGTGTCGGCCCGTAAGTGGTTCACCGGTCCAAAGATGCAGGGCGGCGAAGCAGCCCTCGAGGAAATCGAGGAAGAGTACGCCGAGGGCATTATTCCCGACGAGGTCTAAGCCGCGACTGCGTTCAAATTTCAAACCACTACAAAGGCCCCTCGGCAAAGATGTCGAGGGGCCTTTGTAGTGGACCTTGCTGCAGGCCAACGCCGAAGGCATCGCCAGACCCGAGAAGCTCTAGCGGTACCCGGCAAAAATGTCGCTGACGCAGCCTTCAAGTTTCTTCGGATTGGTGACGCGCACGAACGCCTCGAAACCCATGGCTTGCTTGAACTGCGCACGGTCCATCTTCATCCAAAATGAGTCACCGATCTGAGACTGGTGAGCCGCGAGCGCGTCGTACTTGGAATCGGACACGTCGGCGACGTCAATCAACGCGTCGATCTCGTCGTCGGGGGTCCCCATGATGATCTCTTCGCGATCAGCGGGCGCTTCGGGCTCGCGCACTGTCCCCTTCGCCTCATCGGCGGCGCGCTGTTCGCGCTCTTCCTGCGCCCAACGCTCGCGAAACCGGGCCATTAGCGAGTTGGGTATCGCGTTGTAGTACAGCGTGGGTTCATAGTCGATCATCTCGAGCGCCGCCAGCGTGATTCGATTGGCCTGGATGTGATCGGGATGGCCGTAGAAGCCGACCTCGTTGTAGGTCATGATCACCTGCGGGCGTTCCTCGCGAAGAACCGCCGCGAGCTTCGCCGCCGCCTCGACGACGGGGGTGGCCCAAAAGCTCTCGGGATCATCATTCTGGGGCCAGCCAATCATTCCCGAGTCGCGATACCCGAGACGGACCAGACGGCTGATACCCAGTACCTCAACGGCATGGTCCAGCTCTATTGCACGAATCTTCGCGACTTCATCACCGTCGTGGTGGTCCGCGTCGGGCTTCGCACCGTCGAGCGCGTCGCCGCACTCGCCGTTCGTGCAGGTCACCAGCACTGTGCGCGCGCCCTGGTTGGCGAGCACGCGAAAGAGCCCGCCCGTGGAGCTCGCCTCGTCGTCGGGGTGGGCGTGCACGGCGAGAAACGTCAGTTGTTCCATTTACAGTCCTCCAAAGAGATCGGTTTCGTCACCGCTTGTCGGGTGACGGCTCCAGGCACGCTGGTAGTACTCGGTACCAAACAACAGGCTAAAGAGATCCGGCGCCATCGTGACCAGATCGGCGTTGTCGATCTGGGACGCGTGCGCCGCGATCGCTTCTTGCTTGCGCTGGGCGTAGGGCGCCGCGTCCATGGTCGTCGCGACCATCTCGTCGGGCGTGTCGGGAACGGCGTCGAGAATCCAGGCCGGCAGGAACAGACCCTGTGCTTGGGCGTCAACCGTGAAGCGGGCGAGCACACCGCGCGGCACGACCGGATAGTAGAGGCGCTGCGCCGTCGAACTGAGCTCGATGGCCCGGCGCGTCAATCTGTTCGCCGTGACGTGATCGGGATGTCCGTAAAAGCCGTTCTCGTCGTAGGTCACGATCACGGATCCGGCCACTTCGTCGATCAGGGCCCCGAGCGTTCGTGCCGCCCGTTCGACGTCCACGTTGACGAAGGCGCCCGGCTCGGCATTCTGTCGCCACCCGGCCATTCCCGAGTCGTCGTAACCCAGATTCACCATTCGGCTAAACCCGACGATCTTCGCGGATCGTTGCAGCTCGCTCGCGCGGATTGAGGCGGTGAGCTCGTCATCGTGTTGGGGATCAGAGCCGTCACGTCCTTGCGCGTCGAAGCCCAGACGACCGTTCGTGCAGGTGACGAGGATCACGCGGTACCCCAAAGAGCCGTAGTGCGCCGTGATCCCCGCGGTGAAGAGCGCCTCATCGTCGGGATGCGCGTGCACGCACACCAGGGTTGGTGGAAGCTCCATTCTGACGAGACTACGAGGTTGAGAGTTGAATGATACGAACGGCGAGCAGCAGACCGGCGACGAGCAGGTACGCGCTCTGACCGCGCATCAGGAATTGGCGCGCCCGCGAGCTCGGCATGGGCTCGAGCAACGTGAGTCTCGGCGTACGCCAGTCTCGCTTGTCAATGTCGTACGTCACGGGTGGCGCCACCCTGCGAAGTCCGATTGGCAGTCCAATAATGAGTCCTACGAAAGCCACGACCGACAGGATTTCGAGCAAAGCAATGACGTTCACCGACGTGAAGAGCGTGGAAATCATCATGGTGAAGGAGAGCACGACGAGTCCCGTCACGATCGTGACCGCCACGATGTTCAGCCACTTGCTGTTGACCCACGGTCCCATCACCGCTCGGTCATTGCACAGCAAGAGCACGATGATGGTGGTGCTCGGCAACATGAGACCGCAGATTGCCTGCACCGCCAGCGTGATCAAGCCCAAAGGAGCACCGGGAATCAATGCCACGGTGCCGGCGAACACCAGCAGGAGACCAAAACCACCATAAAACCCCTTGGCGTCACGAAACCGTGCGTTGAGACCCTGGTGGGAACTGGACAAGTCGCCCAGGGCGTACGAACTCGCGAGGGTCACCGCCGCGGCGCCAATGACCGACGCGTTCAACAACAGAATCGCGAACAGCGAACCGGAGCCGTGGCCCACGTAGCGTCCCAACCCTCGAGCGACTCCCAGGGCGTTGGTGTACGACCCGGTAGTTGAGTGCCCCGCGAAACCCGCGGCGCTCGCCGCGACGATGGCCGAGGCTCCTATCACCACGATGAACGATCCCAGGATGGTGTCGACGCGTTCGTAGTTGAGCCAACGAGGGGTGATCTTCTTGTCCACGATATTGGACTCTTGAAAGAAGAGCTGCCACGGCGCAACTGTCGTGCCGATAATCGAGATGATGAGCAGGACCGAACTGGATGTTGCTCCACCTTGGATGCCCGGTATCAACGCGTGATGAATCACAGAACCAACGCGGGGCTTGGTGACCAGAACGAGGGGAACGATGAAAAGGTTGATGGCGACGAAGAGCATCATGAAACGCTCCCATCGGCGAAACGAGCCCGATGCCGTCACCGCGAAGAGCAAGAGCACTGCGACCGGAACCGAGGCGTACGGGGTCACGCCGAAGTACTCCATCGAGAGCGAGATCCCGATGAACTCGGTGATGATGATGAGGAAGTTAAGGAAAAGAATGGAGAAGATCGAAAGGTTTCCCCAGTAGCGCCCGAAGCGCTCACGGATGAGTCGTCCGTGGCCGACCCCCGTGACGGCCCCGAGGCGCGCGACCATCTCTTGGACAATGATGAGCACGGGAATGAGCAGGGGCAGCGTCCAGAGCAGCGTGTAACCAAAGTTTTGGCCGGCCTGGGCGTAGGTGGAGACTCCACCGGCATCGTTGTCACCAACCATGACGATGAGCCCGGGACCAATGATGGCGAGCAACGTCAGAAAGCGAGCGCGAGCTCCCTTGCGACTGCTGTTGTCATGTGCCTTGATCGTTCCGAAGGCTCCACTGATCTGATGTTCCTTAGACTGTTCGCTTTGCACGCTCCACCTCCTTTCGTCTCGTTGTGGTCGTTCGGCGAAACAACCACGCAGAAACCAGAGGCGGGCTAGCAGCCAGTCCTTGAAGTCAAGCGAAGTTGTGTCGGTACATGGATAGCCCGGAGGCTGGTACTAGGAGGTTTCAGAATGACCCCCCTTGAACGTGACCCGGTACATGGCGGCGCATCGTTACTCCTCCACCGCGCTCATGCCGAACTCGCGGCGCCAGCCCTGGGGCAGTAGCTCTTCGAGCAGGTCGTCAACTGTCACCACGCCAATCATCGTGCTGTGCTCGTCGTCGAGCACTGGCAGCACCGTGAGATTGAAGTCACTCATCTTGCGTGAAATTCGATGCAGGTCCCAGTGAGGGTGCACGTGGGTGAGTTGCGTGCGCGCCACGCTGAGAGCGAGCTCGGTGCCCCTCGCGCGAACGAGCGAAGCAATTGACGCTGCGCCAATAGGTTGACCATTCTCGTCCGTGATGAAGACGGCGTGCAACGACTCCGCCGGAACTGTCGAGGTGCGAATTGCCTCGAGGGCCTCGGCGACCGTCGCAGTCGCGGGCAACGAAACGAAGTCGGTGTTCATCAAGCCGCCCGCCGTGTCGGAGTTGTAGGAGAGCAGTTGGCGAACCTTCAGCTGCTGGGTCTCGGGCAGGTGCTCGAGAATCGAAAGGCGTCGATCCTGATCGATCTCGTTGATCAGGTCGGCGGCGTTATCGGGTTCCATGCGCGAGAGCAGGCGAGCCGCGTCGGTGTCGCTGCGCGACTCGAGGAACTCCAGTTGGTGCAGGGTGTCGAGTTCTTCAAAGACGTCGGCCTCGAGTTCACGGTCCAAGCCCACCGCTTCAATGATCTCTTCACCCTCTTCGTGACTCGCCTGCTCCACGAGGTCGGCAAGCTGGGCCGGGTGGAGCTTGGCCAGTTTCCGATAAGGGATACGGAGGCGCGCCGAGGGGACGTGCGCCACGAAGGGCTCGATCGAGGCGAAGTCAACAATGGCCTCAGCCTTTACGCGTTGGCCCATTTTCTGGCCGAGTACGCGACGAAAGAAAGGTCGGCGTCCAGGGTCGACTCCCACGACTTCCCATCTGCCCTCCATCTCGGCAATTTCAATCTCATTGGCAATGATGAGGCGACCACGAACCAAGTTGATGAGGTGACGCGCCAGGAGGTCTTCGGCCAGAAGAAGCTCCCCGGGGCGACGCTCGAAACGTCGCAAATCAACTTTGCGGCCCTCAAAGGTCATGCGGCCTTCGGACAGGCCGCCGATCTTGCGAATTGGCACGAAGAGATTGCGGCCCTCAATACGAATGACGGCACCCACGATTGGCGGGTGAGCGTCGTCACCGAGGCGCGCGACCAGGTCCTGGACGCGACCAATCCGGTCACCGTCCTGATCAAAGATCGGACGGCGCAGGAAAGTGGAAAGGTGAAGTATTTCAGTCATAGCAAGCCCTAAAGGCTCACTAAGGCTACCCCTTCACGCCAATCACTGACCAGCTCGAACGGGTGAACTTCTCGCGAACAGCGTTCGAACTCGAGAGGTCGTGGAGCTAGTTGCTGGCGGGCTTGAAGTTTTCCAGCACCTCGCCCACGAACGCAACGTCAGCGTCGCCGACACCTGCGTGGGTCACGAATCGGGTTCGCCGAGGAGCCAAGGTCTCGCCCTGCACGCCCAAGGCCGCCAGTTCTCTGACAATCTGGCGCGCTTGGGGGTGATTAAAGGCCACGATGTTGGTTCGACACGTCGCCGGGTCGTAGCTCGCCTCGGGGAATGCATCGCTGAAGAGCACGGCCAGCTGGCGAGCACGCGCGTGGTCTTCGCTCAGTCGCTCAATCATGGTGTCGAGAGCCACCAGACCGGCGGCCGCGAGGAATCCAGCTTGACGCATGGCTCCACCGAGTCGTTTGCGTTCCGTACGTGCTCGCTGCATCAACGGCTCCGGACCGGCGAGGAGTGAGCCGACGGGGGCGCAGAGACCCTTCGACAGGCAGGCCATGACCGTGGTGGCCGGTTGGGAAAAATCCGCGGCCGACGTTCCAGTGGCGACGACGGCGTTGAAGAGGCGCGCGCCGTCAAGGTGGAGGGGACGGTCACCAATGGCGTTGGCGAGTGAGCGAAGAGTGCTCACGTCCCACGCAGTGCCGCCCGAGGGCATGTGCGTGTTCTCCACCGTCACCATTGCGACGTGGGGCTGGTGATCCGCCTCGGCGTCAATGACGTCGATCACTTCGTTCAGGTCGAGTTCGCCACTGGAGTCATCGACCAGCGCGAACTGCACCGATGAGTTGCGAGCCGACGCTCCCATCTCGAAGCCAACCAGGTGTTGTGTTCGCCCGGCGATGACGACGTCGCCCGGCTGGGTCAGCACGCGTACGGCAATCTGGTTCCCCATGGTCCCGGAAGGAACGAAGATCGCGGCCTCTTTGCCGACGAGAGCGGCGAAGCGCCTCTCGAGTTCGTTCACCGTGGGGTCCTCGCCGTGGCCGTCATCGCCGACAACTGCGCACGCCATCGCCTCGCGCATGGCTGGTGTTGGTTGGGTCACGGTGTCGCTTCGAAGATCCACGCGTCGAGTCATAGGGAGAGGCTACCTTCGCTCCTTTAAACTAAGAAAATGGATGAAAACCTGTCTCATTTAGTCTCCCCACAAGACAACGTCAACGACCAACTCGGCGTGGTGGTGGTGCTCGCGTCGCCCGAGAAAGTCATCTTGCAGGTCGAGGTCGGCCCCAAGGTGCACCAGCCTTACGGGATATTGCACGGCGGCGTCTCGGCGCTGCTCGCCGAAGGCGCGGCGTCAATTGGTGGTGCGGTGAGCGTCGCCCCTGACTCTATTGTCGTCGGCACTGAACTCAACTGCTCCCACCTTCGCTCAATGAGCAGCGGGTTGTTGACCGCGACGGCCACGCCAATCCGTAAAGGCCGGCGGGTCCACGTGTGGAACATTGATCTCACTGATGATCAGGGTCGCCAGATATGTGTCGCGCGCTGCACGTTGCAAGTTCTAAAGGCACCCCGACCCCTGACCGCTTAGCCCCTAGACTTTCGCTAGGACTAGCCGGCAAAGGGGCTGACAATGGGCGTTCGTTTCAAAGGTTGGGGTATTGCCGTGCCCGACCGCATTGTCACCAATGACGAACTATCCAAAACACTCGATACTTCCGACGAATGGATTACCGAACGCACCGGCATTCGCGAACGCCGAATTGGTGGCTCAGCGAAATCACTCGGAGTCTTAGCGGGCCAGAGAGCCATGGACGACGCGGGTGTCACTGCCGGGGACATTGACTTCCTCGTGCTCGCCACCACCACCCCGGACCGAATTGCCCCCGCCACCGCGCCAATGATCGCGAACGAGTTGGGACTGACGTGCCCGGCCATGGATGTCAACGCGGCCTGCAGCGGCTTCATGTACGCGGTTCGAACCGCCTACGGACTCCTCGAGACCGGGAACAAGCGTATTTTGGTTATTGGCGCCGAACACTTGTCTCGCTGGGTGGACTGGAGCGACCGCAACATGGCCGTGCTGCTCGCCGACGGCGCGGGTGCCACGGTGCTCGAGTACGACGCCAACCAGACCGATTTGATGTCGTTCTGCCTCGGGGCAGACGGTGCCGCGGCGGATCTCCTCACCTGCGAACACGGCGGCTTCTTCCAGATGAACGGCCGCGAGATATTCCGACGTGCCGTACGCGTCGTTGTTGACTCCTCGGAAAAGGCCATGGCCACCGCGGGGATCACCGCCGATGACCTGAGTCTGGTCATCCCCCACCAGGCCAATATTCGCATCATTCAGGCCGCCACGCAGCGTCTCGGCATTGAAATGGAGCGCGCCGTGGTCGTGCTCGACCGCTACGGGAATACCTCGAGCGCCTCGATTCCCTTGGCCTTCGACGACGCCCGCAAGAATGGCCGCATCAAGCCTGGTGAGTACGCACTTCTGACCGGGTTCGGGGCCGGGTTGACGTGGGCCTCGGCAGTTGTACGCTGGTCCTAATGAACGGTCCCACGCTCGTCATCCTCGCCGCCGGGAGGGCTCGTCGCTACGGCGGCGGCTTGAAGCAACTCGCCCCCATCGGGGTCCACGGCGAGGCGGTCATTGACCTGATCGCCTCGGACGCCTTTGCCGCCGGATTTGAGCACATCGTGATCGTCGTGAATCCCGAAACGGGTGATGACATCAAAGAGCACGTGGGAAAGCTCTGGCCCAAGGACCGGAAGGTTTCCTTCGCGGTCCAAGAGGTGCCTCGGGGTACCGTTGACGCCGTGCTCGCCGCCGAACCCTTTCTCGACAAGACCAGGCCCTTCGCCGTCTCGAATGCTGACGACCTCTATGGTCGCGACGCGCTGTCAAAACTGGGCACGCACCTGGCCACGAAGAACACGTGCTGCCTGATCGGCTTCCAGCTCGACCACGCCCTCGTTGGTGATCTCCCGGTCTCACGCGGATTGTGTCACGTCGTGAACGGTCATCTCACTGACATCGAAGAACGCCGCCAGGTACACACGTCGCCCGACGGCTTCGTCGCCGACGACGGCCTCTCACCGGTGTTCCTCGAACCCGAATCCATTGTCTCGATGAACCTGTGGGGCTTTCAGCCCGCCATGTGGCCGATTCTTCACAACGAGATGGACACGCACGATTTTTCGGCCCAACCGGAGGCGTTGCTTCCGGTGCTGGTCGGGAAGATTCTGCACCACGTTCCCCTTCGATTTGACGTGCTGCCCACGGTCTCGCGTTGCGTTGGTGTCACCCACGCGGAAGACTTGCCAATCGTTCAGGCTGACGTTCGCCTGCAGGTGAGCACGGGTGAGCGCCCCGAGCACGCTTTTCTTTAAAGAACTGCCTAAGCGCCATAAATCACGCTCGAGAAATCCGATGCCGTCTCCGGAACCGCTGCAGTCATTCGTAAAAAGGTACCCCGTGATCAATGGCAGCGAGAGGCGGTCAGGGAGTCAGCGCAACGTCAGGAACCGCAGTTCCAGCTCCCGGTGACCGTAGCAACTTTGCCATAGGTTGTGCTACCCACGGCGTGGTATTTAACCGTGATCTTGATCGAACCCGTTGACCCCTTATACGTAATGCTTCCGGATGTCTCGACAAATGAGATGATCGGAGAGCCAGTGCTCTGAAACGATGTATCGGTGAGCGATTGCACGTCTGCCGCGCCCACGTGAGTCGTTCCCTTCTTGGAAGGATACGCCGACATGGCCCACGCACCCGTGCCCGCGCCGCTAATGGTTCCCTTCATGTGAGAGAGGGTCACGAGGTAGCCCTTGCCACTGTACGTCTTACCGAAAGAACAGTTAAAGGACGAAGGTGTGAGCTTAAGCGTCCCACTGTAGGCGCCCGAGAATGTAAAGGTGTTAGTCGCTCCGCTGGCACTGGCGGTGCCCGGGGAAACCAGCGCCACCCCACCGAACAGGACCATCCCAGTCAAGATGATTGCGGCCGCCCTCTCACGCGACCACCGACCTCGCGAGCACTTCACCGTTTCGAACATTCGTATCCTCCTCCGACTGAGTCAGCGACGACTGGATACCGTTGGAATGGTAGTACCGAGTACCGTCGAAAGCTTGGAGTTGCGATCAACATTGAACCGGTAGGTCGCGTTTCAACTCGTCTCTGGATCGTGGGCCCGTCATGTCGCTCTTTTGAGGTCAGGCATTAGGTTCTGCTCAAGAAAGAACTATCGCTCCGAGGAGAAGTATCAATATGGACAAGGTGGCGCTAGTGACCGGAGCATCGTCGGGTATTGGCGAAGCGGCGGCGAAGGATCTGCGACTACGCGGCTTCACCGTGTACGCAGCGGCACGACGGATCGAGAGGCTGGCCGCACTCGAAACGCTGGGAATACGTCCACTCCAGATGGACGTGACGGACGACAGTTCGATCACCCAAGGCGTGCAGAGAATCATCGCCGAGTCCGGATCGGTCGACATCCTCGTCAACAACGCCGGCTACGGGTCCTACGGATCGGTCGAGGACGTGGCCCTCGACGAGGCACGCAACCAGTTCGAGGTGAATCTCTTCGGATTAGCTCGGCTCACCCAGGTGGTGCTGCCGTACATGAGAAAGAACTCGTCGGGTCGCATCATCAACATCTCATCCATGGGCGGAAAAATGTACGAGCCCATGGGTGCCTGGTACCACGCCACCAAGTTCGCGCTGGAGGGACTCAGCGACTGCCTGCGCCTCGAACTCAAGCCGTTCAACATCCACGTCGTCATCATCGAGCCCGGAGCGATCCGCACCGAGTGGAGCGGCATCGCCGCCGACGGGCTCGAGGCGACGTCGGGCTCCGGCGCCTATCGCGAGCAGGCCCGCAGGGTGAGTGCGGTCCTTCGCACCACCGGCGCTGATCCTCGTCACGCGACGGCCCCCGAGGTTGTCGGTTCGCTCATTGGAAAAGCCTCCACGGTGCGTCGACCGAAGACCCGATACGTGGTCGGCTACGGCGCGAGACCGCTTATTACATTGCGTTGGCTGCTGAGCGACAAGCTCTTCGATTGGCTCATGGGAATGGTCTACCGACGCGCGGCGTGAGGGGAGGTTGCCGGCAATGAGGACGCTGAACTTCACTCGCCACGAATCGCCAGCAATGCGACGGTCCGCCTCGCCTCGTGAAACCAGACCGGGGCTGGAACAACGCGGTTTCCGCCTTGGGCGGTGCGGGCCGGTCGCGTCGCCTATTTTGGTCTGATGGTTAAGGAACCGCCGGCCCGGTCGAACAGGTCCACGATTGGCCGCGTCACTGCGGTCATCGTGATGGGGCTGGCGTTCTACATCGTGCTTCCGGCGTTGGTTCGCGTGATCTCATCGTGGCCCAGGCTCTTGACGCTGGCCCCGTGGTGGCTGGTCGTCGCGATTGTGGCCGAGTCCGCCAGCTTCTTCTGTTCCATGGCGCTACTGCGACTCGTCCTTCGATCAGAAGGATGGTTCCCAGTGGTCACGTCGGCGCTCGCGGGAAACGCGGTGACCAACACCCTGCCCGGCGGCGACGCGTTGGGTGCCAGCGTGCAGTATCGAATGCTCGCCACGGCGGGCATTGATTCGGTCCAGGCGGCGAGCGGCCTCGCAATCTCGTCGATCATCGGGATAGCGGGGCTGCTGTCGCTGCCAATCTTCGCGCTTCCGGTGGTGCTCGGTGGCGAATCCGTAAGCGCCGGACTCGTGCACGCTGGTGAACTGGGTCTCTTTGGATTCGTCCTCATTACCGTGCTCGGCGTTCTGCTCCTGACGACCGACCGCACGCTTATCGTCATTGGTCGCGTCGTTCAGTGGCTCTTCAACAAGATGCCCCGTCGAGCCGCCACCACCGATCTGCCGAAGCGTCTCATCGACGAACGAGACCTGGTTCGAACCGATCTCGGCAAGAACTGGTGGAAGGCGGTGATCCTGATCGGCGGGCGAATCGGCCTCGACTACTTCAGTCTGCTCGCGGCGTTGAGGGCTACCGGTGCCCGGCCGAATCCTTCGCTCGTCCTACTGGCCTACGCCGCCACCGCCGTGATTGCCCTACTTCCCCTCACGCCCGGCGGTCTCGGAATTGTGGAGGCGAGCCTCAGTGGGCTCCTCGTGCTCGCCAACGTTCCAAGCGCCAGTGCTGTTGTGGCGACGCTCGCATTCCGGGTCGGTTCGTACTGGCTGCCCACCATGGCGGGCGGCGTCTGCTGGATACTCTTCCGCCGTCGTTACGGTCCCTTGAAGGTAGGCGAGAAGACCACGTAACCGCGCTGCTGCGCACTGAGCGGCTCTCGTGACGCCGTGACGCCGTCACGTCGCAAAGTGCGCGTGGACCCTCGCCTTTCACCCGAGCGCTAGCGTGACTCGCAGAGATCGACGACAGGAGTTCGCCAGGCATGTCAGACCAGTCGGATCACGACCCCGACGCCGTTGAGACCCGTCGCGCCAAGATGTTTGAACGCGCGCAGATGAACGACGTCCCACTGAAGACCATCTTCGTGACGATCTTCTCCATCGTCGCGGTCTACGCGCTCAGCAAACTGCTCTACCGACTACGCGACATCCTCTTGCTGATGCTCGTGGGCGGGTTCGTGGCACTGGTCCTCAATCCCCTGGTCGACGCGCTCGAACGATGGAAGATTCACCGCAGGGGCGCCGCGGTAGCCATCGTCACGGTCGGTACGTTCCTCATTTTCAGCGCCCTGACCTTCGCCTTCGGCGACCCGCTCGTTAACAGTTTGACCCACCTGGCCAATGACCTGCCGTCCTACGTGAACAAGGCCCAGCACGGCAAGGGCTGGATCGGACACGCCCTAAGCCGTTATCACATCAAGATATGGTTCGACAAGAACTCGTCGAAGCTGATATCGCTCGCAAAGGGTCTGAGCAAGCCAGCCCTGGCGCTCGGCAAGGGGGCGATATCAATTCTGTTCCTGGCGGTCACCATGTTCGCCTTCGTCGTGCTGCTACTCCTGGAGGCGTCGAAACTTCGCTCAGCCGTGCTCGGCATGCTTTCACCGGCCCGCGCGACCAGGCTAAAGAAGGTGAGCGCCTTGGTGAGCCGCGCGGCGCTCGGGTACGTACTGGGCAATCTCATCATCTCTGTCACTGCGGGCGTCATTGTCTTCGCGACGCTCGCGGTGCTCGGCGTGCCGTTCGCGTTGCTCTTTGGACTCTGGGTCGCGTTGGTTGACTTCCTGCCAACCATTGGCGGGGCCCTGGCGGGATTCCCGACGGTGTTGTTTGCCCTCGGCCACTCGCTCACCGCTGGGATCGTCACCCTGGCGGTCTTCCTGATCTACACGTTGCTGCAGAACCACGTGCTCAATCCGGTGATCATGAGCCGGACCGTGAAGCTCAACCCCTTGACCGTCTTCGTCGCGATACTGGTCGGCGCGGAAGTCGGATCCTGGGTTGACGGCATTTTCGGCGGCTTTATCGGGGTTCTGTTGGCCGTACCCATCGCCGCCACCATTCAAGTTGTCATAAAGGAGTTCTGGTCATCGTCGGGCCCGTCGTTGGCAAGTACCTCGGGATCGACTCCTACGAAATCCAAGAAGACACCGTGAGTGTGAACGCCAAGCCTTGAGTTCGACGAAGTGTTCCTTGGCCCGCCACAACTCGATCGTCCGTAACCACCACGCTGCGCCGAGACGTCGACTCAGTTGGTCAGCGTCTCGCGCAAGAACGAAAGCACCGCGTCGAAGACGGCCCTCGGCTGCTCGGGAAGAATCGCGTGGCCGCAGTCGGGCAGTCCAACCACCCGCGTGTTCGCACGCCGAGCGACGAGATTCCAAGCGTTCTCGGGTGGCGCCATCACGTCATCGAGGCCCTGGACGACGAGTCCGGGTGCCGAGCCGCCCATGCCGAACTCCTCAAAATTTGTCGCCACGATCGCATCCCTCTGGCGCAGGGCGAGCCCGGCGCACCATCCCTCGCTCCACCCATCCACTTCACTGCGTGGGGCGAAGAAGGCCGCCTTCACCGAGCGGGCGTGCGTCGCCGGGTCAATCTGGTCGTTGAAACAGTTGAAGAAGTTGGGGAATACCTCCGGCCCCGGAGGAACATCGCCACCGCACGCCAACAGAATCAACGCCGCCACGTCGTCGGGGCGCGACGCGGAGGTCGCGCGAACGACGCGATTACCGAAGGCGTGTCCGACCAGGATCACTCGGCCGAGTTCGGCGCCATCAATGATCTTCCAGAGATCGTCAGCGATGTCATCCAGACTGTTCCAAGGCGCATCGCCGAGTGGCGTGGCGACGCCAGGCGGATTGATGGCGATCGCGTGGAATCCACTTGATGCCAGGTCCCGGGCGAGTTGATCAAAGTCGGATCCCGGGCGCCCGAGCGACGGGTAGAGAATCACCGGAGCACCCGATCCGTAGTGCAGCAGCTGATACTCGGCGGAATTAATCAGTACATTTTCAATACGTAAACTCACAGATTGAACGTTAGTCAGAGTTTCTGGTGCTGACTAAAAGCCCATTTTCACTGGGCTGGAGCCCTTTTACGGTAGTTTCTGCGCAGTTGGGAGGTTTCTTCAGGCCGGTACGAAACGGCGAATCACCAGGGCTCGCCGTCCCCATCCGAGAGCGCATCGAGAGTCGGTCATCGCCCCCGCGCTCTACAATTTCGTATCGCGATGAGACGCCGACCATTGGATGTCGTTCGATCGCACCTGTTCAATCGGTGATTGGGAGTTGACTGAGATGGCCATTTGGATTCGCGTGCTTTCAGGGGCCGGGGGGCTGGTTCTCCAGCTACTGGTGCTCGACGCCGCTATTCGAACATTCCTCCTTCCCCGAGTCGCCAACGTCTCTCTTAGCCGTGCGGTCGCGCGTGGGATTGGCGGGGTCTTTCGGATGCTCGCCAACTCAAAACGCTCGTACGCGGTGCGAGACGCAATCCTCTCCCTCTACGCTTCCGTGACCCTCTTGACGTACCAGGCCCTCTGGCTCGCGTTGAGCGTGGTCGCCTTCACCCTGGGCTTTGTCGCCGCAGGCGTTCCAAGTTTCGAAAGAGCCTTCGAGATATCGGGCTCGTCGCTGCTCACCCTCGGAACGTCGTCGGGCCACGGTAGCGGTCAGGTGCTCCTCAGTTTCGCCGAAGCGGGAATAGGCCTCACCCTCTTGGCGCTCTTGATTGCCTTCATTCCAACGTTGTACGCGGCCTTTCAACGACGCGAGATCTCGGTCTCTCGGCTCTCCGTTCGAGCGGGCGTGCCCGCGACTCCCTGGGGAGTGCTCGAAATGGCGCAGAGCGTTGACTCCTACGAGCGGCTCGACGAGCTGTGGCGAGAGTGGGAGCAGTGGTTCATCGAGGTCGGCGAGACGCACACGACGCTGACGATTCTCAACTACTATCGCTCGCCTTCGCCCGATCAAACGTGGATCGGTGCCGCAGCGGCGGTCTTGGACGCCGCGGCGCTGTTCAACGCGGCCGTTGACGTTACCCCGTCGCCCACGGCCGGCCTGTGCGTGCGCTCGGGTTGGCTGACCCTTCGCAGGTTGGCTGATTACTTCCGGGTGCCGTATCCGTCCACGATTGATCGAACCGTCGGAATCTCAATCTCTCGAAGGGAGTTCGATGGCGTTCTCGACCGCCTCGAACGCAGCGGCGTGCCCCTCGTCGCTGATCGCGAAGCCGCGTGGTGCGACTTCGTGGGCTGGCGCGCCAACTACGACGCGATCATCGAAGCCTGCTACCAGCTCTTTACCTGCCCTCGAACCGATTGGAATGAAGCGACGGTGCAGCCCCTCTTCGGTCCGTCGAACAAGCGTGGCAGTTGAAGTAACGCCGCGACGCCTCTCACGCCCAGCCACGCCCTTCGCGACGGACGGCCTAACCGGTGGTGGAGGTGGTGGTGGNNGGTGGTGGTGGTGGGAACTGTCGTGGTCGTAGTGGTCGAGGTGGTGGCGGGAACTGTCGTCGTGGTGGTCGAAGTCGTCGTGGTGGTCGTGGTGGTCGTGGTGGTCGAGAAGACGACGTAACCCGGCCAGCCAGCCCACTCGACGCTCGTGCCTGATTCGGTGGCCTCAATCCTCATCTTCGAGCGAAGTGATTGCGAAAGAATCAGGGCGAACTCGCCGGCCCGATCTATCGCATCATCTCCGTGCACGCCAAGCACCACGGCGTACGTGGTGAAGACCGCGTGGTCCAGCGCGATATTGATGGCCATGACGTCACAGCCCCCCGCGGGCGTGGTGAATCCGGACTTCACTCCGACTACCCCGTACTCGCCGTCGTAGGGCGTGTACGACCCGACCACGCCGGCGACCGGCAGATTAACGCTGGTGAGAGCGACGATCGATCGCACGATGGGTTCGTCCGTCATCAGGGCGACCGCGAGCACTGACTGATCCTGCGCGGTGGACAGGTCACCGGGCGAGATCCCCGTGTAGTCAACGTAGTGCGTATGTTTCAGTCCGAACGCCTTCGCGTCCTTGTTCATCACGGTGACGAACTGGGCCTCGCTCTCGTGCATAAGTGTGGTCAGCAGCTGGGCGTAGTCACCGGCCGAGTGAACGAGCAGCCCTCGCAACAGCGCTCCCTCGCACAGCCTTTCTCCCAAGGCAATCGTGACGTTCGACTGGCCCGTTGCCACGTCCTGCTTATACAGCGCGAAGTCGTTCGCATTCACGCTGAGGCACGGACCGGGCTGCGCGAAGGTCAGCGGAAGTTTGTGGAGCACCACCCACGTGGTCATCATCTTGGCGAGGCTCGCGATCGGCACCCTTGGTTGAGCCGGTGAAGAGGCCGCCACCGAAAGCTGGGGCACCGCAACCGCGGCACTTGCCTGGGTTGGCCAGGGCAGCCGCAACGCCCGAGGGATTGTGGCCGGGTTCGTGCTCAACGTGGTCGTGGTGCTCGTTGTTGTCGACGACGATGTCGGCGTCAACCCCGTTGTGGTCGTCGTGGCGGTGTCCTTCGTGTTGGCCGTCGCGAGTGATGGCACCGCCACCAGGAATGAACCGGTGACGGCACAACCCAAGACCATCGCAAGCAAGGGTCGGCGGCGTAGCCAGATGTGCGGGGATAACTTCACTGCCGACCACATTACTTGGTGCGAAATTCCTTTTCGGTGCTCTCGATCCCCTAGTTCCACCTTCTCGCGGGCGATTACCGCAGGACACGATTAACGGCGGGTTCCAATCGGTCTCCCCCTCGATTTCTGGCCCGAACCGCGGGCCAGCGTCGTCGAAGGGCGCTCGCCAATGTGAGTAGCCTCGGCTTCGTGCGGTGTTGTCGCCGCGTTGAAGAGTGAGGTTACTGATGCCGTACGAATTCACCCCGCAGGGTCTTGAAGTGCAGGAATCGGTGAAGCGATTCATGGAATCGGTCATCTATCCCAACGAAGAGACCTACTACAGCCAGTTGGCAGAGGTCGGCCCCGACGGTTACCCGCCAGTGCTCGACAAGCTGAAGGCCGCGGCGCTCGAGCGCGGACTCTGGAACCTCTTTCTCCCCCACCTGCGCCCCGGAAGCCCCGGAACCACGCTCTCGAACCTGGACTACGCGCCGGTCTCCGAGATGCTCGGCAAGGTCCCCTTCGCCTCCGAAGCGCTGAACTGCAACGCACCCGACACCGGCAATATGGAGATCCTCCACCTCTACGGCTCGGACAAAGTGAAGGCCGAATGGCTCGAACCGCTGCTCGCGGGGGAGATTCGCAGCGCGTTTTCCATGACCGAACCCGACATCGCGTCATCGGACGCCAGCAATATCGGACTGTCGATTGAACGCGATGGCGATCACTACGTCCTGAACGGTCGAAAGTGGTTCAGTTCCGGCGCGCGCGCAGAGCGCTGCAAGGTTCTGATCGTCATGGGCAAGACCAACCCCAAGGCCACGCGCCATCTTCAGCAGTCGATGATCGTCGTGCCCAAGAGCACCCCTGGCGTAGAACTCGGACTCGACCCGCACGTCTTTGGCTACGCCGAGCGTGGCGGCCATCCCGAGGTGATCTACCGCAACGTGCGCGTTCCCNNCGCATCCACCACTGCATGCGCTCACTCGGAGTCGCCGAGCGTGCGCTCGAACTGATGGTGATCCGCTCGCTCGAGCGCAGCACCTTCGGCACCAGCCTCGCCCACAAAGGACTGATCCAGGACTGGATTGCCGAGTCGAGGATCGAGATCGACATGGCCCGCCAGTACGTGCTGCACAC
>PLKM01000065.1 GCA_003141095.1 Acidimicrobiaceae bacterium
TCGCGTCGTCTCGCGTCGTCATTAGTCCTGGTCAATGTGGTCTGTCGTGGTGTCACGTCGTCTGGTGAAAAGCGCGTGAACACTTTCACACGGCTGAGGTCGAGGGTTCGAGTCCCCCAGCGCCCACGAAACGCCCCACCGCGAGCCGTAGGTGTCTCGGAGTGACTGCTGGCGTGCTCTCGCGTGGTCCAGTTGGTCCTGCGCATTGTGGATACCGTACTCGGCGGTCCAGCACCTTTCGTCTGATACCGATGGCCAGGCCATGGACGCTGCACGGCGACTGTTGCGGCGCAACGCGAGCTCCACTTGGGAACGGATGAGGGAAGAGGACGTCGCGCAGACTCTTCGTGAACTCGCGCTCACGAAGGACTCGAGCGGGCCTTGTGTCCACCAGAAATCGTGCAAGAAGCCACGGTGCTCTTGGTCGGCCAGGGAATTTCGAATCAGTCCGCTCAACGTTGTTGGAGCGGGTAACGTGTCGGCCATGGTGCTCGAAGGACACCTCGGGCTCGCCAGTTTGAGCTCGAACGGGATCGGGGGGATCTTGTTTCTCGACTTTGCATCCGTGTGGGAGGAAGTTGCCGACATCGTCCCGCAGAAGGACGCGGTAGTCCAAGCTGATCGACGGGTCAGCTACTCGGAATTTGACGATGTCGCAGCCCGTTTCGCAGCCGCCATCGAAGCGGAGGGCGTGTCCGAAGGCGCGAAGGTTGCCCTCTACCTGCATAACTGTCCCGAGTACCTGATCGCCCAGTACGGTGCGTTCAAGCACCGGGCCGTTCCGATCAACGTCAACTACCGGTATCTGGACGATGAACTCGCCTACCTCTTGGACAACTGCGACGCCGAGGTCCTCGTGTTCAACACTTCGCTGGCCGAGTGCGTGGGACGTGTGCGTGACCAGCTCGCCAAGGTCCGTCTGTTCGTAGAGGTGGATGACGGAGGAGTTCATCTCAGCGGCGCAGTGCGCTTCGCGGACCTCGTGGCGACGCACCAGCCACAGGCGCGCAAAGAGCGCGCCCCAGACGACCTCTACATGCTCTACACCGGAGGCACGACCGGATTGCCGAAGGGGGTTATGTACCCCCAAGGTGATTTCACCGAGCGAATACTTGCGAGCTTCGGCGTCCTCGGTCTGGATGCGCCCGTGCCAACGAGTCGTGAGAGCATCAAGCCGTTCATCGAAGCGATGAGCTCGTACGGAGCCGAAGTCAGCATTCCGTGCTGTCCGCTCATGCACGGCACGGGCATGTGGATCGGGGCGATGCCCGCCCTCCTCACCGGTGGCACGGTGGTCTTGCTGGAGTCCAGGTCCTTCGATCCCCACGAGGTATGGCAGCTCACCGAGAGCGAGGGGGCGACGAGAATCGTGATAGTCGGCGACCCGTTCGCCCGTCCTATGCTCCGTGCGCTCGAGGAACGCGAGGCCCAGGGTCAGCCCTATGAAACGGCGAGCGTGCGAAACATCGCTTCGTCGGGGGCGATCTGGAGCGCCGAGATCAAGGACGGCTTGAGATCGAGAATGACGGCGAACCTGGTGGACGCACTGGGATCGACAGAGGGCGGAAGCATCGCGGTGAGTGGTGCGAACCCGGACCTCGGTGCGCCGACCGCTCACTTCACCCTCGCTCCCGACACCAAGGTCATCACCGAGGACGGACGCGAGATGCCCCGGGGAGCGGGCGAGCGGGGCCTCCTCGCGAGTCGCACGGCGGCGTTCGGGTACTACAAGGATCCGGAGAAGTCGGCTCGAACCTTCTTCCAGATCGATGGAAACTCCTACGTGAATACCGGCGACTGGGCCACCGTCGAAGAAGACGGCACGATCACGCTCCTTGGTCGGGGCTCGGGCTGCATTAATTCCGGTGGCGAGAAGATCTTCGCCGAGGAGGTCGAAGAGGCCATCAAGCGACACCCCCTCGTCGAGGACTGCCTGGTGGTGGGACTGCCTGATGAGCGATTTGGCCAGAGAGTGGTGGCGGTCGTCGGTGCGCCATCGGCGCAACCGCCGACCGGCGATCAGATCTGCGACTTCTTGCGCGAGTCGCTTGCCCACTACAAAATTCCCAAGGTCGTCGTGGTTCGAGAGAGCATTCGCCGGGCGCCCAATGGAAAGGCGGACTACAAGTGGGCTCGCGAGACGGCGCTTGCGGGCAATGCGTCGAACTGACGTTGGTTGGACTCGTTTGTTCGAATAAAGGACTCGAAGTCATCGAGAACCGCTCTAGATCGTGTCGCCGGCCGAGGCGAGAACGTTAGAGGGGCGTGCGTTTCGAAGAGTTGCTGTTGCTCTTC
Organism: Acidimicrobiaceae bacterium; assembly: GCA_003141095.1. Classification (GTDB taxonomy): domain Bacteria; phylum Actinomycetota; class Acidimicrobiia; order Acidimicrobiales; family RAAP-2; genus RAAP-2. Next base: position 2,296 of record PLKM01000065.1, read on the forward strand.
ACGTCGAGACTGAGGCACCGCGAAGCCTCCGGTAGACGTTGTCGCGGTGATGTCCGTCTACGTCCACGGCGCCGAGACATGATTTCAGTGATTGGAGAAAACTATTTCGAACCTTTCGGGGCGTTTGAGCGTCTCTATCTATGTACCAGTTGTTTTGGCGAAGGATCGAATGTTAGTGAACGGATAAGTGGAAGGCTCGAGCGACGTGGACGATCTTGAGGCGTGGCTGAAAGGGGGTTACCCCCAGTCCGTCCGCACGGCGTATCTAATTCTCGGTAATCGGTCCGACGCCGAGGACGCGGTGCAAGAGGCGTTCCTTCGCGCGTGGAAGTTCCGGGATTCGTTGTCGAGGGAATCGAGTTTCAAGCCCTGGATCTATCGAGTCGTCGTCAACACGTGCAACTCAAAACTGCGCCAAGAAATTCCCCATCGCGACCGACGAAGCAGTGACGATGATCTGGCTGAGGCCACCACGGGCGACGATGTGCCCGGCCGCATCGCACTGGCGCACGACGTGATGCGCGCCCTGAAGGATTTGCCAGCGCACCTGCGCGTTGTCATCGTTCTGCGTTACTACGCGGATCTGAGCGAGCGCGAGATTGCCGTCGCCATCGACCGCAAGCAGGGCACGGTGAAATCTCGCTTGAACGAGGCTCGACGACGGCTGGGTGAGCACCCGGCTCTTCGGCCCGAGACGGCCAAGGACCCCACATCACGCAAGGAGGCAACCGGATGAGCATGTTTGACGAAGGAGCACTGATCGACGCGCTCAGCGCAGCCGCGAATGGCTTCGAGATCTCCAATGACGCAACGGATCGAATTCTCAGTGAAGCCCAAGCTTCCGTACCCGCGGCCCGATCGTTCACCGCACCCGCCTTCCTGCGTCATCCGGGTCGAGCCCGCACCTTCGTGATGGCGGCGGCGCTCGTCGTGGTGGTGAGTGCGATATCGCTACCGCTCCTGCGTAGTGAAGGGGTCCAGCCCAAGACAGCAGTGGAGGTGCACGGCGCCGAGGCCCGCGCCGGCTCGCAACTGAGTGTGACCGGCACGGGGTTTACCAAGACTCTCGTCCAGTCCCCGCGGCCCGTTTCGGCCGCGGCGAGCTCGACCTCGTCGGGTTCCGCCACTGGCCTGAGCGACTCGTCGTTGAGCCTTTCGCCAAAAATAGAGTCGAACGGGTCGGTTGCGCTCACGGTAGGCGTCGGCCACGTCGAGTCGTCCCTGACCAAACTGGGCGACCTGGTGACGAGCGACGGGGGATTCGTCCTCAGCACGAAAGCCAATGCTCGCACGCGGGGCTCCGGGGAGTTCTCGAACGGAACAATCGTCCTGCAGGTTCCGCAACGAACCTTCGCGACACTGGTCACGCAGGTGCAGCGAGTGGGCCACTCGAGATCGATCGTCACTTCGTCGACTGACGTCACGTCACAGTACGTTGACCTGCGAGCGCGCATCACGGCGCTCGAGGCGAGTCGTCGCCAGTATCTGTCGATAATGACCAGAGCAACGTCGATCAGCGACATCCTCGCCGTACAGAGTCAGTTGAACGTCCTGCAGAGTCAGATTGAACAGTTCCAGGGCCAGATGAACGTTCTCAACAGTGAGACCACCTACGGCACGTTGACGGTAAATCTCACCGAGGCGGGTCAACCATCCAATGTCACACCGCATCGTTCGGGTCTCGCCAAGGCGTGGCACGACGCCGTCGCCGGCTTCGTCGCCGGTTTTGAGTGGTTGATCAGGCTTTCGGGTCCGGTGCTCTTCGCCGTTCTCTGCCTGGGAACGTTGTTCGCGCTCGGTCGGTTCGTGCGCCGAGCGGCACGTCGGCGAAGGATCTGACGCCACGAACGATTGTCGAGCTTCGATAATTTGAGGCGCAGGTAGCCCGGTTGCGGCGCCGGATTTAACGCGGTTTGGACCGTTACGCGTCAGACGGACGAGGGTTGAGCGAGAGCAAGAGTTTCGATTGACCTGCTCGTGCACTCCGACCGGCTCTTGGACTTGGTCCACTGGGTAACCTTCACCTTGATACGACGACACGCGAACGGGACTGTGATGAAGAGTGAAAACAGCGCGCAGTTGGTGATTCTGCTCGTCTTGCTGCTCATCTCCTCCTCTTTGGTACGCAAGGGCCGAGCGGATCCCCTGAGCTCCACGCTTCAGCCCCGTCAACGGATTCGACCGCTCACCCTCGAGTGGCTCGATCCAGTGATGGCGATCATCGTTGTCGGTCCCGTACTGGCCCACGAGCTGAACTTGAGCGCGTGGCACATGCTGACCGGGCTGGCTGGAGTTTCTCTCGGCATACCGATCGGGCTTCTGAGATCGCGCGTTCAGTTCGTTCGAGCCGTTCCAACGTCGAAGAGCGTGGTCCTCACGAGATCTCGCGCCGAGTATCTACTCGTCATTCTGTTGGCGGTGCTGCGCACCGCGGAGAACACGATTCGCCAAAACCACTCGACACTCCTCACACTGCTGCTGGCGGCGCTTCTCTCACTGCCCGTTGGCGAGTCCATTACGCGCTCGATCTCCATAACGAGCAAGTACCAGAGTTCCGTCGGGGAATCGCCCATGCACGGACTCTCGGCGTAACTGCCGTCACGAGCCCACGGTGCGTAGCCCCATCTGACGCGAGTAGCTGACTGGACCAAAATGGCTGCCCGCAATGATGACGGGTGGTGCCCGGTATGCCGCGTTGCAGCGTCCGCGGGTTCCGGTTGAGGCGTCAGCGACCGATTCGAGACGGGCCACAGTTCGCGACGCCCATCTCTTGCACCACGGCGCGAACCGCCTCTACGGCGTCGCGCATCTGCTCCTCACCGAGATGACCAATGCAACCAATACGAAACGAGTCGGCGACCGTCAACTTGCCTGGATAGATCAAGAAACCATGGTCGCGCAGACGCTCGTAGAACTTCTCGAACTTGTAGTGCGCGTCAGCCGGCTCGAGGAACGTCACGATGATCGGCGCCTGCACTTCGCGTGGGAGCAAGCATCGAAAACCAAGTTCCTCCATGCCGTCCACCAGGATCTGGTGGTTGGTGGCGTAACGCGCACCGCGTGCCGCGACGCCACCTTCCTTCGCGTGCTCGTCCAGCGCCTGGCAGAAGGCGGCAACCACGTGGGTCGGTGGCGTGAAGCGCCACTGGCCGTTCGTTTCGAAGCCCCGCCACTGGTCGAAGAGGTCCAGGCTCAGTGAGTGGGCGTTGCCGGTACAGGTCTCGAGAGTGTCCCGATGAAGTATGGCAAAGCCCACACCGGGCACGCCCTCGAGACATTTGTTCGACGACGCCACGACCGCCGTGAAATCGATCCGGCGGGCGTCGAGCGCGAGCGCCCCAAAGGTGCTCATGGCGTCAATGATGAGGGCGCGACCATGAGACGTCGTCACTCGAGCGACGTCGTCAATCGGATTAAGAATGCCCGAGGTTGTCTCGCAGTGCACCACGGCCACGTGCGTGATGCTCGCGTCGTCGCTCAACCGTTGATCGAGCCACGCGGGGTCAACCTGTTCGTCTTCTCGCCATTCGAGGGAGCTCACCTTGCGGCCCATGACGCGCGCGATCTTCACCATCCGTGTGCCGTAGGCACCATTGACGAGGACCAGCAGATGGCCGCTCGGAGGAAGAAGGGTCGAGATCGTCGCCTCGATCGCGAAGGTACCAGAACCCTGGAGCGGAACGCAGACGTGGGTCGCGCTGGCGCCAACGAGATCAGTGAGGCGCTCACGCATTTCGTGGTTCATCGCAATGAACGTGGCGTCGCGTGAACCCCAGTCGCGCAGCATCGCCTGCTTGACGGTGTCCGAAGTTGTCAGTGGGCCCGGAGTAAGTAGATAGGGCGAAGCAGTATCCATCAAGCCCTCTATTTCAGTTTTGAGGTTTGGCCGACGAGTCTCGTCACCGACGCATGCTAACGAGCGAGGAAGAGCTTCTAGCGACCAGCTCGTGACAACAACGTGATCAATCTGACGACTCGCGCGCCGTTCAATTTGGCCGCTGTTAACCTTGGATGGTGGCCCACGCAACGAGCGCAGACAAGAGTCGCCGCGCGAATCTGGCGTCGCTGATTGTCTTTGGAACCGCCTTCGGTTTCGTGGAAGCTGCGGTCGTGTACTACCTTCGTGCGCTCATCAGGTTTGATTCGAACTATGCGATATCCAGCTACAAAACTTGGCTCAATCTGGGCTTCATCACCTTCGTGTCGCCCAAGCATCCACTCTTGATGAGCGGTCATGTGAGTGACGTCGAAGTGACGAGAGAGTCCGCAACGATTGTCATGCTGGCCTGCGTTTCCTTCATCGCCGCCAGAGCCTGGAGGGCGCGAATCGGGGCCTTCATGGTGAGCTTTGCGTGTTGGGACCTCACCTACTACGTCTTCTTGAAAATCTTGGACAATTGGCCGAGCAGCTTCTTCACCCGCGATGTCTATTTCCTCATACCGGTGACCTGGATTGGACCGGTGATCACGCCCATCGTTATCTGCACCGTCATGTTGATCCTTGGGATCAAGCTCTACCTGGATCCCTCAACCAAGACCTAGGCGTCGTTGAAACTACGAGTCGCGCCGGCTTCGAGTCGCCGGTGTTGGGACGTCGCGATGACCATGGGGCAGTGCCGTGCGACCGGGACCCGGGACCGCTTCCACGCTTCTCGTGTCGAGGCGCTCGCCGCAGACATCACAGACCAGCACCGCGTTCGTGGGGTGTCCGCATGAACGGTGAATCAACTCGATCGGTGGTCCCGTGGGGGCGGCGTACTGATCGCCCCACTGACGCATTGCGGTGAGCACCGGCCAAAGGTCACGGCCCTTCGCGGTCAATTTGTAGTCGTCACGAGGGGGGTGCTCGGAGTAGGGAACGCGAACGAGAACGCCGGCGTCGACAAGCGAGGCGAGGCGCAACCGCAGTATGTTCCGCGAGATACCGAGGCGGCGTTGGAACTCTTCGAATCGCGTGATGCCTAAGAACGCGTCTCGAACAATGAGCATGCTCCACCATTCGCCGACCACTTCCAGGCACTGAGCCACGGAGCAGTCCATCATCGAGAAACTCTTACGCTCCATGATTTTAGTTTAGTCAGTTGCATAATAGAACGCAAGAATGTATTGTGCATTCCATGACAGAACCGACCACCGTTGAAGCTGGACCGGCCTCACCATTAACTTCGCGACGCAAGGCGATTTTTCTGGTCACCGCGCTCGGGGCATTTATGGGCTCGCTCGACCTCTCCATTGTCAATGTGGCGTTTCCCGCGCTTGAACGGACCTTCTCCCATGATCCGAGGGCCAGCCTCGCGTGGATCATCACCGGCTACAGCATCGTCTTTGGTTCACTCTTGGTGATCGCCGGTCGTACCGCTGACCGTCGGGGGAGCAGGCAGGTTTTCTTCGCGGGCCTCGCGGTATTTTGCCTGGGATCGGCACTCTGTGGAATAGCCCCGACGGTGCCCCTGTTGATCGCTGGTCGCGTCGTCCAGGCAATCGGCGCCGCTGCGCTGCTGCCGGCGTCGCTCAGTCTGTTACTGGATGCGTACCCGAGCGAGCGCAGATCCCAGATCGTGGCGCTCTGGGGAGGGATCGGGGCTCTCGCGGTCGCGACCGGTCCGTCGTTTGGCGCGGCGCTCATCACCGCCTTTGGGTGGAGGTCGGCCTTTTACGTCAACCTGCCGGTCGGGCTCGTGGCGTGGTTGGTCGGCAGGCGGGTACTCGCGGCGTCCACCGGATCTCGAACGCGCAACGCTCCGGACTACCCGGGCGCGGCGATGCTCAGCGCTTCGCTCGCGGCGTTGGTGTTGGCAATCTCGGAAGGTCCGAGTTGGGGCTGGACCAGCAAATGGATCGTGGGTGCATTTGTCGGCGCGGTCGTACTCGGCGCAGCGTTTCTGTTCCGATCGGGTCGTCACGACGAACCGGTGCTCGACCTCAGCCTGTTTAGGGCTCGCTCGTTCACCATTGCCAATACCGCTGCGCTGTTGTATTCCATGGGCTTTTTCGCGATGCTCTTGGGCAACATTTTGTTCCTCACGAGCGTATGGCACTACTCGATCCTTGACGCCGGCCTCGCTGTGACCCCGGGACCGCTGGTTGTGGCATTCGTCTCCGGGCCGGCCGGTAAGCTCGCCGCCCGGTTTGGCTTTCGACGAATACTTATCGGGGGCTTCAGTGTCTTTACGTGCGGTCTCCTCTGGTACGCGCTTCGAGTTCACTTGCAGCCGGACTATCTGGCCGTTTGGCTGCCGGGGACTCTCATTGCCGGGCTCGGCATTGGCCTGACGTTTCCCGTGCTCAGTGCCGCGGCGGTCTCAAGTTTGCGACAAGAGAGGTTCGCCGTGGGAAGCGCGGTCAATCAGACCGCTCGCCAGATCGGTGGAGCTCTCGGCGTGGCGCTTCTCGTGGTGATCCTCGGTGTACCCAAGAATGCCAACGAGGCCCTGACGAACTTCCATCACCTGTGGCTCTACGCGGCCTCAATGACAATCTTGTCGGGGCTTATCTCGACACTGCTCCGGCGCCCTAGTACCGCGTCACCGCATCCGGAAAGTGATCTGTTCGTTGCCCGCAGTCACGCCATGGAAGAGGTGCTGGACGGCGAAATCGTCACCTTGGGAAGGCCCGACCGGGTCACGGGGGCGGCTTCGCGAATCGAGGACGTCCAATGAGCGAGGGCTGGGGCGAGTCGCGACGAAAGACTGTCGTCTGGCACGATCCGTTAGTGACCGCGACGGCCGGTGCTGGCCTAAGTGGGGTTGACTTTCTCGTGGCGATGCGTGATGGAACGATGGCGCCAGCGCCGATTGCCGAGCTCTTCGGCTTCAAGATTGTGGACGTCGAGCACGGGCGAGTGGTCTTCGAGTGCACCCCCGATGAGTCCGCGTACAACCCGATCGGGTTGGTCCACGGTGGTCTGGTCTGCACGCTCGCCGATACGGTCATTGGATGTGGAGTGCACACGACGTTGGGAGTTGGCTTCGTGTACACGTCCATTGTCGTCAATGTCAGCTATCTGCGAGCGGTGACGAAAGACAGTGGGCCGCTGCGAGCAGTGGGGGTGACGACCAAGCCCGGGAGGAGGGTGGCTTTTGGTAGCGCCGAGATCGTTGACGGTGACGGAAAAGTCGTTGCAACCGCGACGGGGTCGTGTTTGGTGATGAAACGCTGACCGTTCTCACCTACGCGACGTGGCGTGGATGATCCCTTTCGATCGTTGGAAGAGGCTCAACGGTCGGCGTTGACGTAGGGCGTGCGCCTTAGTGATTTGGAGCGCAACGGGTAGCGTGGCTGGATGATAAAACTCAGCCACAAGATTCCGGTGACACCGTGGCGGGCTACGAATACCTGGGCCGTTCGTACCAGAATGCTTCTTCCGCTGGTGGTTGGCCTTTCGCTCTTCGGGGTGGGAGAGGGTCTCCTCGTCGTCACTCATTGGGGTGCGACACCGTGGACGGTGTTCGCTGAAGGCGTCTCTCGCCACGCCCATATCTCACTTGGCTGGTCGACCGCCGCAATCAGCTGTGTGGTACTGCTGGCTTGGTTTCCTCTTCGAGAGCGCCCCGGTTTCGGCACGATCGCGAACCTGGTCATCATTGCCTACGTCCTCGATCTCACGTCAGAGGTCGTGCCCACGCCCGCCAGCGCATTCGCGAAGTCCCTTTTCGTGGTGGGAGCGGTCGTGGCAATCGGCATCGGAAGCTCGCTCTACCTGACCACCGGTCTCGGGCCGGGACCCCGCGACGGTCTGATGACGGGTTTGCATCGTCGACTCGGCGTGAGCGTCGTCTACGTACGCCTGACGCTCGAAGTCGCGGTACTGATCGTTGGATGGCTCATGGGTGGCACGGTGGGCGTCGGCACCGCGTTTTTCGCGGCGACCGTGGGATTCAGCATCGGCGCCAGTCTTAACGTGACGGATCGGATCGTGCGGAGGTTTCAGCAGTGATCAACGGTAGTCATCTCGCGGCTTTTTTGGTGGCCTCGATGCTCATCATCATGGTCCCGGGACCCAGCGTGTTGTTTACATTGGCTCGTGGCGTCGCGTGGGGTCGTGCGGTCGCGGTGCTGACCGTGCTCGGCAACAGCATCGGAACGCTCTTGCTGTCGCTGGTGATCGCCTTCGGGCTGGGTCCACTGCTCTCGAGGTTCCACGACCTCTCGATTGCTCTGCAGTTGGCCGGGGGTGCCTACTTGTTGTGGCTGGGTGCCGACGCCCTTCGTCACCGCCACGCTCACGCGCGGGCCATGATGAAACGCGAAGGGGGCCGTCCTTCGAACCTTCACGTGATTCGCCAGGGCTTTACCGTTGGCGTACTGAATCCAAAGTCCCTGGTATTTTTTGCCGCGGTGTTCCCGCACTTCGTCGACCCCACGAAGGGCAGCGTCACGTTGCAACTGGTGATCTTTGGTTGCATCTTCAGCGTGATGGCCTTTTGCAGTGACGGCACCTGGGGACTCATCGCGGGAACCGCTCGGGAGTGGTTGTCGGGTTCACCCGCTCGCCTGGTGGCACTTCGAACAATCGGCGGTTGCGTGATGTGTTGTCTCGGAGTGCTCATCGTTTCGAGCGCGCTCGCCTCCTGACGTCACACCCCTTTTCTACCTTGGAGAGGTGGGAAACGTTCATTTAACCGGGTACCGAAATCGCGTCACCTCGACGGTCGATTCCTTCATCGCGAACCTGCCCGAAATGCTTGGAGCGATGGCGGTTGACCCGCGCTGCTTCGTGGCAATCATCGAATTCGCTGATGTCCGTTACGTCCAGTTTTGGATCGAACCCAACGGTGACGTCATCGCCGAGGTCGTGTCAAATATCAACATAGGTGACGCCGTAGCCCTCAGCGAAGACGACGAAGGACTTCTTCGCGCCATGGGTTGGTCGGAGCCTTCCCCGGGTCCGAACCCCAACTGGAGAGTCGAGGCGAGCGGCGCGTCAGGACTGTTGCACGTCGTTGCGATGACCAAGGGCGCGGTCTTTGGAGTGTTGCGCGAAAAGGCGAACAACGTTGCGACGATTCAAACGTGGGCGATGGAAGGTCGCGAAGAACACTCGTTGCGAGACCTTCGAGAAGAGGCCAGGGTCGCGTACCAAGACGCGCTTCGAGTTCTAAAGAGTCAACTGGACGATACCTAGCCTCGCCGAGTGAGTAGGAACTCCTGGTTCCTACACTGCTTATGGCGAAGGAGTCCAAATGAGTATGCATGGCGGCGGTATGGGCGGAGGACGCATAGGAATGCGTTCGATGCAGAAGGACCGCAAGATTCTCGAACACCGAATCAAAAAGGGCACCTTGCCGCGGATGTTGACGTTCGCCAAGGCCTACAAACCAATGCTCATAGTTTTCTTGACCGCCGTGGTGCTTGACGCAGTCGTGAGCTCGATCTCACCACTGGTGCTGCGCGAGATAATTGACGTGGGCATCAAGCACAAACGTGAGGGTCTCATCATTGGACTTTCCTTGCTCACCGCGGGACTCGCAATTTTGGACGCCATACTTTCGCTCTTCGAACGACGTATTTCGGCCGTGCTCGGCGAGGGATTGATTTACGACCTCCGAGCTCGAGTCTTTCAACACATTCAAGAGATGCCGATTGCGTTCTTCTCGCGAACACAGACCGGAGCGCTCATCAGTCGTCTGAACAACGACGTCGTAGGGGCTCAGCAAGCATTTACCGACCTCTTCTCGAACGTGGTCGGCAACGTGATTCTCGTGTCGATCATTCTCGGCACGATGCTGGTGCTGAGCTGGCAGATCACTTTAGTGGCCCTGTTTCTGTTACCGGTCTTCCTTATTCCGGCTCGCCGCGTCGGGCGTAAGTTGGGCACTCTTTTCCAGCGCGGTATGGAACTGAACGCCGAGATGAACATGGTGATGTCCGAGCGATTCAACGTGGCGGGCGCGATGGTGGTGAAGCTCTTCGGACGTCCGAAGGACGAGGCACAGTATTTCGACTCTCGGGCCGCCCAGGTGCGCGACATTGGTATTCATCAGGCGACCTACCAACGATATTTCTTCATATCGCTCTCGCTGACCGCCTCACTCGCGACGGCGTTCGCCTACGGTTTTGGTGGTGTCGAGGTGCTGCACGGGGCACTGCTCGTAGGAACCGTCGTGGCCCTGACGGCCTACCTGACCAGGTTGTATGGACCGCTGACCCAACTTTCGAATCTCAATATTGACTACATGTCGGCCATGGTGAGCTTCGAGCGACTGTTCGAGGTGCTCGACCTCGAGCCAATGATCAAGGAGAGTGCGAACGCCGTCGTGCTGCCCGAGGGCCCGGCCGAACTCGTCTTTCAGAACGTGGACTTCTCCTACCCGGGCGCCGAAGACGTGTCGCTCGCGTCGCTCGAAGCGGTCGCGCGTCTTGACGACACGCCACGCAGCGAGGTGCTGCACGATCTCTCCTTCACGGTCGAAGCGGGCACCATGACGGCGCTCGTCGGGCCGAGTGGCGCGGGTAAGACGACGATCTCGATGTTGGTGTCGCGACTTTACGATGTTGACAACGGTTCGGTCTCGATCAACGGCGTCGACGTACGCGATGCGACGACGGTGTCGCTGAACGCCATGGTCGGCGTCGTGACCCAGGATCCGCACCTCTTTCACGACTCGCTTCGCGTGAACCTGGTGTTCGCGAAGCCTGACGCCACCGAACAAGAGATTGAAACCGCCCTTCGAGCGGCTCAAATATGGAACCTCGTCGAGAGTTTGCCCATGGGGCTCGAGACGGTCGTTGGCGAGCGCGGCTACCGGCTCTCGGGTGGAGAGAAACAACGAGTGGCGCTCGCGAGGCTCCTCCTGAAATCTCCGCGACTCGTGGTACTCGACGAAGCGACCGCGCATCTGGACGCCGAAAGTGAGGCGGCGGTGCAACGAGCGCTCGAAGAGACGATGTCGTCTCGCACTTCGCTGGTGATCGCGCATCGTCTCTCGACGATCAGGAATGCCGACCAGATACTGGTGGTGGAAGCCGGTCGCATTGTCCAGCGCGGCACGCACGAAGAGTTGCTGGTCGCGGGCGGCCTCTACCACGACCTCTACGAGACCCAGTTCGCGACCCAGGAGCGTTAGCCCATCGCGTGGGCGCCACCGTCGACGTGAATGACCGAGGCGGTCGTGCCACGAAGCAGCGGCGACAAGAGGGCGACCGCGGTGTCGGCGACGGCGCTCGAGTCGTGGACGTCCCAACCGAGGGGCGCACGGTCGGCCCAGGTGTCTTCAAAGAGCGAGAATCCGGGAATCGATTTGGCGGCCATGGTCCGGATGGGTCCGGCGGCGAGCATGTTGACGCGAATCTTGTCGGGTCCCACCTCTCTCGACAGATAGCGTCCGAGCGACTCGAGCCCGGCCTTCATGACGCCCATCCAGTCGTACATGGGGTACGCCCGCGAACCGTCAAAGTCCAGGGCAATGACCGACGCGCCACCGTGCGCCTCGCTCTTTTGCATCAAGGGGCGAAAGGCGCCCACCAGGGCCGCGAGTGAATACGTCGAGATCTGCATGGCCATGGCCACGTCGTCGAAGGGGGCGGTGAACATTCCGCTTCCCAAGCACGACTGGGGAGCGTAGCCAATGGCGTGCACCAGGCCGTCGAGGTGACCGAAGCGTTTTTCCACCTCAACTACGGCGCTCGCGATCTGCGTGGGGTCGGTGACGTCGAGCTCGATGATCTCGCCCACGTCGCCCAGTTTGCGTGCCGTACGCCTCGTCAGCGACGTTCCGCGCCCCGCTCCCGAGAGCGCGACGACCGCGCCTTCTTCGAGCGCGCGCTGGGCAATCCCGAACGCCAGGGAGTCCTCGGTTAAGACGCCGGTGACGAGGATTCGGTGATTGGTGAGCAGTCCCATATTGTTAGCGTACTTCCAGGCAACTAAAACGACGAGGACAATGATGGAAACAGTGGGCATTCTTGGCGGCACCGGACCGGCCGGACGTGGCGTCGCAATTCGATTGGCGAGCTGCGGCTACGACGTTGTGCTGGGCTCGCGCGACGCCGCACGCGCGAGTGACATCGCGAAGGGCATCGCTCCTCGCGGCGATGGCACAGTGCGTGGCGCCACTAACGAGGACGCCGCTCAGTGCGGTCTCGTCGTCGTGGCGACTCCTTGGGACTCAGCGGTAGCGACGGTCAGTGCGCTACGCGCGCACCTGAGCGGCAAGACCGTGATTTCAATGGTGAACGCGCTCAGTCGCGAAGGCCGCGAGTTGGTGCCGCTCTATCCAGCGCGTGGATCAATGGCGGCGCAGATCGCGTTCGCCCTGCCCGACAGCACCATCGTCGGAGCATTTCACCATCTTCCCGCCGCCCAGATGGAAGACCTCGATAGCGGGCTCGACGCCGACGTGGTGATCTTCTCCGACAACGACCCGGCCCGCCAGCGCGTGGGTGAACTGGTGAGTCAAATGCCGGGACTGAAGGGCGTCGTCGCCGGTTCCATGTCACTGGCCAGTCCCATTGAGGCCTTTACGGCGGTGTGTATCTCGATCAATATCCGACACAAGGCCCACAGCTACGTGAAGTTGGCCGGACTGAGCCACTGATGCTGCTGTACGACACTGCACGCGGGGGCCTTTTTCCCCTGGAAGCTGGTCCCGTCGTGACGATGTACAGCTGTGGCATAACGCCCTACGACTCAGCTCACCTCGGTCACGCGTTTGTCTATCTCTCGTTTGACGTGTTGAAACGTCGGCTCGTCGACCAGGGACACGAAGCTCGATGCGTTCGAAACGTCACCGACGTCGATGACGACCTCTTGCGCAAGGCCCGAGAGCTCGGCGTCAACTACCTGGACCTCGCGGCCCAGGAAATGGCGAAGTTCGATCATGACATGCAGTTGATCAATCTGTTGCCGGTCTACTCAGAACCACGCGCCACGGGGGCCATCCCCGAGATCTTGACGCTGATCGGTGAGACCTTTGATTTGGGTTTTGCGTACGAAGTGGACGGCTGGGTCTATTTCGAAGTCTCGAAGTTTCCTCGCTTCGGTCAGGTCAGCCACGAGAGTCGTGACTCCATGCTCGCGCTCGCGGCGGTGCACGGAGGGCGGCCCGACGACCCGCGAAAGCGTGACCCGCTCGACTTCGTGCTCTGGCAGCCTTCGCTGGAGGACGAGCCGGCGTGGGAGTCGCGCTGGGGCGCCGGGCGGCCCGGCTGGCACATCGAATGTTCCGCGCTGGCCCTTCGTGAGCTCGGCGATACGGTTGATGTGCACGGCGGCGGACGCGACCTGGCATTTCCCCACCACGAATGTGAGGCCGCCCAGAGCGAATCGGTCACTGGCGTGCAGTTCGTGAAGCACTGGATGCACGTGGGACTCGTCGGGCTCGACGGCACGAAGATGTCGAAGTCCCTCGGCAACTTGGTCTTTGTCGCACAGCTCGCCGAGCGGGCCGAAGCCGCGGCCGTTCGCTTGGCACTGCTCGATCAGCACTACCGCGCTGATTGGGAGTGGCGCGACGAACTGCTCTCGCGCGCGCAGTCTCGCCTCGTCACCTGGCGCTCGACGCTCACGACGGGACGGTCGAGTTCGGTGCTCGACGACGTTCGCGCGGCGCTCGACGACGATCTGAATACGCCCCTCGCGCTGGAGTGCCTTGATCAAGCCGCCCACGCTGGGTTCAGCGTGGCTCCCGCCGCGGCGCTGCTCGGCATTACGCTGTAGGCGATGAAAGGCCACGATGTCGGATCTTGAAGTAAAACTCCCTGACGGCAGCGAACGAACGCTGGCGGGCGGATCAACGGCGCTCGACCTCGCTGCGGCGATAGGCGCCCGCCTCGCGAAGGACGCGCTCGCCGCTGAAGTGAACGGTCAGCTCACCGACCTCAACACGGCGCTGCCCGATGGCGCAACGGTGGCGATCGTCACCCCCGCCAGCGAGAAGGGTCGTGAGATACTTCGCCACTCGACCGCTCACGTGCTGGCCCAAGCGGTGACCCGGCTCTGGCCGGGGGCACACTACGCCATTGGCCCCGCCATTCGTGACGGCTTCTACTACGACTTCTCGTTGCCCAAAGGCGCGAGATTCAGTGACGACGATCTGCCGCGCATCGAAGACGAGATGCGCAAGATCGTGGGGGAGAACCAGCCGTTCATCCGCTCGGAGTATTCGATTGAAGACGGACGCGAACTCTTCAAGGATCAGCCGTTCAAGATCGAAATCATCAACGCCGTCTCGGCGGGGGCCAGCGAAGAAGACCTCGCTGAGGTGGCCAGCGCGTCGGTGGTGTCGACCTATTCCAATACGCCGGACTTTCGCGACCTCTGTCGGGGACCTCACGTCCCCTCGACGTCACGACTCGGATTCTTCAAGTTGATGCGCGTCGCCGGCGCGTACTGGCGCGGCGACGAGAAGCGTCCACAACTTCAGCGCATCTACGGGACAGCGTGGGAGTCCAAGGACGCACTCAAGGCCCATCTGGTGCAACTCGAGGAGGCCGAGAAGCGCGATCACCGTCGACTGGGACTGGAACTCGACCTCTTTTCATTCCCCTCCGAGCTCGGACCAGGCCTCGCGGTCTTCCACCCCAAGGGTGGGACCATGCGAAGGGTGATGGAAGAGTACTCACGTGCTCGCCACGTGGCGGGCGGCTACGAGTTCGTCAACTCGCCGCACATCACCAAGGGCGAACTCTTCGAAACGTCGGGCCACCTTGACTGGTACGCCGAGTCCATGTATCCGCCAATGGAGCTCGATGACGGCCAGAACTACTACCTGAAACCCATGAACTGCCCGTTTCATGTGCTGATCTTCAAGGCACGTCAGCGCAGCTACCGCGAACTGCCGCTGCGCATGTTCGAATTCGGCACGGTGTACCGCTACGAGAAGTCCGGCGCCGTGCACGGACTCACGCGAGTTCGCGGCATGACCCAGGACGACGCACACATCTTCTGCACTCGTGACCAGATGGCGGACGAACTGACGAGCCTGTTGAAGTTCGTGCTTGATCTACTGCGCGATTTCGGATTGAACGACTTCTACCTCGAACTCTCAACACGCCCAGAAAAGAAGGCCGTCGGGAGTATTGAGGAGTGGAACGAGGCAGAAGAGACCCTCGAGAAGGTCGCCATGAGCGCCGGGCTGGACTTCGTACTGGACGAAGGCGGCGGCGCGTTTTACGGACCGAAGATCTCGGTGGAGGCGCGCGACGCCATTGGCCGCACGCACCAGCTCTCCACCATTCAGCTGGACTTCCAACTACCGCAGCGCTTCGACGCGAGCTACATCGCCCCCGACAACGCGCGACACCGCCCGATCATGATCCACCGCGCGCTCTTCGGTTCCGTGGAGCGCTTCATGGCCATCTTGATCGAGCATTACGCCGGCAACATGCCCACGTGGATGAGCCCGGAGCAGGTTCGGGTGCTCGGCGTTCGTGACGACCACGACCCCTACGCCAATGAAGTGGCGGCGGCCCTTAGACTCGACGGCGTTCGCGTCCAGACCGAGCAGGCCAACGAGCCCCTGGGCGCGCGTATTCGTCGGGCCAAGATGGAGAAAATACCTTATATTTTGGTGGTGGGTGATGACGACGTCGCGAGCGGCACCCTCGGCATCAACGCTCGAGGATCCAATAGCCCCGAGCGCGGCGTGACCTTGGAGCAGTTCCGCGAGCGCCTAACCAGCGAAATCGCGACACACGGCTCGCCCGAGGGCTCCTAGTGCCGCTCGAACGATTCTCGGCGTCGTGGCGCGAAGCGTACGTGAGCGGTACGAGCGCGAGCGAGAACTCGCGCGATGAAGGTGAGTGCGTCTTCTGCAGCTTCGCCCAGGACGAGGCGAACGCCTCGTCGGGTGTGCTGTTTCGAGACGAGACCACGTACGTGATCCTGAACGCCTTTCCTTACGGTTCGGGTCATCTCTTGGTGCTGCCCCGGCGCCACGTGGCCACCCTGCAAGAGCTCAGCGACGAAGAGTACGAGCAGTTTTTTTGGACGCTGCGTCGTACCGTGGGGGCGATCGAGGCCGCCTACGGCCCCGACGGGATGAACGTAGGGATGAATCTCGGTCTCGCCGCGGGAGCGGGAATCCCCAAGCATCTCCACGGTCACGTGCTGCCCAGGTGGACTGGCGATACCAATTTCATGACGTCAATTGGTGAAACCAGGGTTTTACCCGAGTCGCTCCAGTCGACCTGGGAAAAGGTGCATGCCCATTTCTAGACCGAGAGTCGCCGGGCTGTACCGGTAGACTGCGCCCAAAGGATCCGGAGGATCAATGTTCGACGGAAAGTTTCGAAAATCGGTGGACGTCAGGACTGCGCCCATAGGCCGATGGTTGGTGCGAATTGGTTTTTCAGCCGACGTGCTCACGGCTTCAGGGTTGGTCTTCGCGTGTGCGACCGCGTGGGCGATTGCGGTCGGCTATTTCTACTTGGCGATCGTGCTGCTCGCCCTGACCGGTTTCCACGATCTGTTTGACGGACCGGTCGCGAAGGCGTCGCATCGGGCGAGCCAGCGCGGCAGTTTCTTCGACTCGGTGGTGGATCGTCTTTCCGACGCCATGCTGCTCGGGGGCGTTGCCTACTACCTCGAGGCCCGCCACCACGGCCAGCTGGTGCTGCTGCCCTTCGCAATTCTTACGACGACGTTCATGATCTCGTACCAGCGGTCGAAGGCTGAAAGCCTTGGTCTCGACGCCAAGGGTGGCCTGATGGAACGCGCCGAGCGCATGGTGCTGCTGGGAGTGGCCCTGCTCGCGACCCAGATCTTCATTCCGGTCCTCTGGCTGATGCTGGTCCTGACGACCATGACCGCAATGGGAAGGTTCTGGCGAGTCTGGCAGATCGCGGCGAGCCCCGCGCCATCGGTGCCGTCGCTCAGCCGTACGCACCCGCACTCCAGCAGGCTCCGTCGAGGTCCAAGTCGCGCATCGCGTCACTAGTCCGTGACCCCCAGCGCGCGCGTCGCACTCTTCAAGACCATCGGAGGGGTGCTCGAACACCTCCCGGAACGCGTTGACGTCGCGCTGGCCGCCAGGGTCGCCGCGATAGTTGGTTCGCGGGCGAAGGGCGCCCGTGGACATCTCAGGGATAACGTGACGCGCGCACTCGCGTCGCCGGGTACCGAGATTGACGATGAACTGGTGGAGAACTTTGTCGACCGGGCCTTCGCCAGTTACGGTCAGTACTGGGCCGAGAGCGCCAAACTGCCGGCCCTGAAGAGGTCAACCATCACCGACCGGTTCGTCATCGGCGAAGGCCTCGAACATCTCGTTGCCGCCAAGGGCCTCGGTAAGGGCGTCGTCATCGCCCTGCCTCACATCGGCAGTTGGGAGTGGGGTGGTGCGTTCCTGGCGACCCTCGGGATGCCAATGACCGCGGTCGCCGAAGAGCTCGACCCGCCCGAACTCTTTGAGTGGTTCAGGAAGAAGCGCGAGGCGATAGGCATCAACATCGCGCCTCTCAACGTCCACGCCGGCACCGTGCTGTTGCAGACGTTGAAGGACGGGGGAGTCGTGGGGCTGCTCTGCGATCGTGACATCCAAAATAACGGCATTGAGGTTGAGTTCTTCGGCGAGCGCGTCGCCATTCCCGCGGGTCCGGCGACGTTGGCGCTGCGAACGGGGGCGACCCTCGTTGGCGCGGCTTGCTACGCGGGACCCGGACGGGACCACTTCGCCGTCATCACCCCGCCCATACCCGCGGAACGCTCTGGACGTCTGCGCGATGACGTGGCTCGGGTCACGCAACTCATCGCCTTCGAACTCGAAGGGTTGATCCGGCGAGCCCCCGAGCAGTGGCACGTGCTCCAGCCCCTCTTCAGCGAGCCGTGAGCGCTCAACGAATTGCGCTGGTCTCGCCCTACGCGCTGAGCGTCTTTGGCGGAGTCCAGGAACAGGTGCTCGCGATGAGCCGTGAACTTGTGGGTCGCGGGCGCGACGTACTCGTGCTGTGTCCCGATTCATCGGATCGCACGCACTACGACACGTCGGCCGAGGTCGCTCGCTTCGGCCGGCTCCTGTCACTGCCGGCGAATGGATCGAGGGCTCCACTCACTTTGTCGCTGAAGGCATCGAGCGATGCTCGCCGGGCCCTGGCAGTGTTCGCCCCGGACGTCGTGCACTTCCACGAGCCCTTCGCGCCGTTGCTCGGCTGGGCGGCACTTCGCTCGCACCAGAGCGCCCAGCTCGCCACCTTTCATCGAAGTGGCGCCGGTCCGGCCTTCTCACTCACCCGGCCGCTGTTGCGATCACTGGCGAAGAATATTGACGTGGCGACGGCGGTGAGCGAGTCCGCCGCGCTCACCATTCGCGAAGCCGCCTCCATTGACTGTCGGGTGCTGTTCAACGGATTCGAGACCGAACGCTTCACCAGCACCCCACGTCAGCGCAGCGGTGACACGGTGCTCGTGACCGTTGGCCGCCTGGAGGATCGTAAAGGTACCGCCTACGCCATTCGTGCGGTGCGCGAACATAACGCGCGAAGCGCGGATCAGTGGCGACTCGTCATCATTGGCGATGGACCCGAGCGCGCGAAGCTGGAGGCCCTCGCTCGCGGCGACCAGATGATCATCTTCACGGGGGTCGTCGATGACGCGACCAAGCGCGAATGGTTACGACGCGCCAGTGCGCTGCTCGCTCCCGCGACGAGGGGTGAGAGCTTCGGTCTGGTCTTGTTAGAGGGCATGGCGAGCGAGACCTTGGTGGTGGCGAGCGATATCTCGGGGTATCGAGAGGCCGCGGGCGGGCACGCCGTGCTCTTTGAGCCAGCCAATGAGAAGAGTCTCGAGCGGGCGGTCGTGACGGCCCTGGCGGGTGAGAGCGCCGAGGGAACCACGAGCGCTCGACGCTACGCGGAACGCTGGTCAATGCACCATTTGATGGACGAATACGAAAAGTTGTACGAAGATGCCCGACGAGGATTCCAAGAAGCAAGGTAGCCTTGGGTCGTGGCAACTAAGCAACGATCGCGTTCACGCCGGTCGAACTCATCAAGGGATCGCGAATCTCGTTACGTGGCGCCGGTCCTCGACCCCGCGTGGCAGAATCCTTACGCGCCCGCGTCCGTCGAGCGTCACGACAATCAGCAGGCGGTTCGACAGTTCGCCCTACGTAGGAAAATCCCCCAAGCGATCATCGTTGGCGTGATCGTCCTGGCCCTCATCGTGGGAGTCGTCGCGGTGCCGTGGCTGCCCGCGGTGGGCGTTGTCGTGGCCCTCGTCTACGCGTGGGATCTTCGGCGTTCGCTCTTGAAGTTCGAGAAGTCGGGCGAGTCGCTCGGAGCCGTGATGATCGATCAGTTCAAGACCAGCGGCACCTCGAAGGACCGTCAACGGTTGGTGACGGTGCTCGATCGACTCGTGGCGACGTTCGGCGTCGACGGGGTGAGCGCCTTCATCGTCGATGATCCGGGCTACAACGCCGCCTTGGTGGCCAACGGATCGGGCCTCTCCTTGTTTGTCACCGACGCCCTGATGAGAGACTTCGAGCTCATCGAGCTCGAAGGGGTCGTGGCGCACTGTCTTGCGCGTCATCGCCTGGGCCTCTTGAACCGTGAGGGCGCGGCCTCGGTGGGCTCACTCAAAGACGCGAGCCGTCGGATTCTCGCGGGTCCCGGCAACGCCTATCGCGCCGATGAGGTCGCGGCGGCGGCGATTCGCTACCCGCTCGGCCTCGCGGGGGCCCTCTACAAGTGTGCTCATCAGGCCGTTCCACCGGCGTCGTTTTTCGCAAGTTCGGCTTTCGCGAAATGTCGATGGATATGGTTCGATATCTGGAGCGATCGTGCGGAGCGTGACATTGGCGACCTTGACGACGTGGAGTTGCGCGCGCGCGCCCTCGAAGAGTGGTAGGCGTGCTCCAGTTAGGCTGGGAGCATGAGTTCCTCGAATAATCCTTCAACTGTAGGTTCGGCCCTTGTCAAGCGTGGTCTGGCGGACATGCTGCGTGGGGGCGTCATCATGGACGTCGTTAACCCCGAGCAAGCCAAAATCGCCGAGGATTCGGGCGCCGTGGCGGTCATGGCCCTCGAGCGCGTGCCGTCCGACATACGCCGCGACGGCGGCGTCGCTCGGATGAGCGACCCCCAGATGATCATCGACATCCAGGCGAGCGTCACCATCCCGGTGATGGCCAAGGCTCGAATCGGTCACTTCGCCGAAGCGCAGATTCTTCAAGCGCTCGACGTTGACTACATCGACGAGTCAGAGGTACTGACCCCAGCGGACGAGGAGAACCACATCGACAAGTGGGGATTCACCGTTCCCTTCGTCTGCGGCGCCACGAATCTCGGTGAGGCGTTACGGCGCATTGGAGAGGGCGCCTGCCTTATTCGTTCCAAGGGCGAAGCGGGCACCGGCAACGTGGTGGAGGCGGTGCGACACCTACGCACGATCAACGCCCAGATCCGCCGACTGCACAGTGCGGACGCGTCGGAGTTGTACGCCCTCGCCAAGGACCTTCAGTCGCCGCTGGCCTTGGTGCAAGAAGTCGCCGCCACCGGAAAACTCCCGGTACCGCTGTTCTGCGCTGGCGGGATCTCAACGCCCGCCGATGCGTCGCTCGTGCTGCAACTGGGCGCCGAGGCGGTCTTCGTGGGGTCGGGAATCTTCAAGAGTGAAGACCCGGTTCGCATGGCCAAGGCCATCGTGGAAGCGACCACTCACTTCGAAGACGCCACCATCGTCGCCAAGTTCTCGACGGGCCTCGGCGAAGCGATGCGTGGCGCGGAGACCTCGACGCTCGAAGTGCGCCTCGCCGAGCGCGGTTGGTAGTGCCGCGCGTTGGCGTGCTCGCCCTGCAGGGCGACGTACGCGAGCATGTCGCAGTGCTGCGCGGCCTCGGAGCGGATGTTGTCGAGGTGCGACGCGCGGAGCAGTTGGATGACCTCGACGGGCTGGTGATGCCCGGTGGCGAGTCAACGACCATTGCCTACCTGCTCACCACGTCGGGCGTTCGCCCGGTTCTGGAGCGAAGACTCGCCGAAGGACTGCATGTCTTTGGCACGTGCGCCGGCCTTATTCTCCTGAGCCGTGAAATCCTCGACGGCCGTTCCGATCAGTGGAGTTACGGGGTGCTCGACGTGTCGGTTCGTCGAAACGGATACGGACGCCAGATCGCGAGCTTTGAAAGTCCCGTCACGGTGGTGGGCGTTGGTGAGGTACCCGGCGTCTTCATTCGAGCCCCGAAGATCGAAACGTGGTCCGACGACGTCGAGGTGCTCGCCACGCTCGACCACGGCGACGGGGAGCACCCCGTCCTCGTGCGTCAGGCCAACGTGTGGGGTTGTTCATTCCACCCCGAGTTGACCGCCGACACCCGGGTGCACGAGTTGTTCACCAACTCGCTGTAAGTTTCGCTACGATACGTAGGCCCCTAAGGGCAGGAGGAACCATGTCCGGCCATTCGAAGTGGGCAACGACCAAGCACCGCAAGGGTGCGAAGGACAGCGCCCGAGCCAAAGTATTTGCCAAGATCATCCGTCAAGTGGAAGTCGCGGCTCGTGAAGGAGGCGGTGACCCCGCGTCGAACGCGAGCCTGCGCACCATGTACCAAAAAGCGCGCGAAGCGTCGGTGCCGATCGACACGATCGAACGCGCCATCAAGCGCGGTACCGGCGAGCTCGAAGGAGTTCGCTACGAGTCAATCTCCTACGAGGGCTACGCCCCGGGTGGGGTCGCGGTGATCGTCGAGACCTTGACCGACAACCGAAACCGCACGAGCGCCGAGATCAAGCACGTCTTTTCCAAGAATGGCGGTTCCATCGCCGAGCCCGGAGCGGTCTCCTGGCAGTTCGATCGCAAGGGAATCATCGAGGTCAAGGGACCGATCGACGAGGATCAACTCCTCGAATGGGTCATGGAGGCGGGGGGCGAGAACTTCAGCGCCAGCGGCGAGAACTTCATCGTCACCACCGAGCCCCACGACGTGGGAATCGTTCGTGACGCCCTTGAGGGCTTCGGGGTCAAAATCGTCAGCGCCGATCTGACGCTGGTAGCCCAGAACGTGATTCCCATCGAGGACGAAACCGAAGCCAAGAAGATTCTGCGCTTGATGGACGCGATCGACGACCACGACGATGTCCAGAATGTCTACGCCAACTTCGACGTGTCTGACGAAATACTGGCCTCCTTCGAGGGTTAAAGGCTCACGAAAGCGGCACTGGCCGGTTAGTATCGAACGTATGTTCGTACTAGGAATCGACCCGGGGCTCACCCGATGCGGATTTGGTCTGGTCGAGGGTACTTTTGGAGGGCTGGAGTCGTTTCGGGCGGTCCGGGCCGGTGTCGTTGAAACCGACCCCGCCACGGCAGTGGAAAAGCGCTTGAGCCAACTTCTGGTCGAACTGCGGACGCTCTTGGAAGAGACCAAGCCCGACGCCGTGGTGGTGGAGAGGGTCTTCTTTCAACGAAACGCCAAAACTGCCATTCCGGTGGCCCAGGCGAGTGGAGTCGCGGTCGCGCTCGCGGGCGCGATTGATCTGCCGGTGCGCCAGTTCACCGCCC